>JAESRR010000091.1 GCA_016764535.1 Cohaesibacteraceae bacterium
CGCAATGACAGAGGAGTTAGTTTCCTGAGAGATTGCGCGATTTCACTCGAAAATGACGAGATTCTAATCCTGTTTCCAGAAGGAACACGGGGTGAACCGGAAGAGATGAATCTTGAACTTAAGCGGGGGCTTGGCCTGCTGGCGAAACAGTTTCCGGACGTGGAGGTTATTCCCGTTTTTCTTCACGGACTTGGGAAATCCCTGCCCAAAGGGACTATGGTTTTTGTGCCGTTCTTCTGTGATGTTTTTGTTGGCACGTCGATTTGTTACGGCGACTATCAGGATTATTTTATGAAAACACTGGGGTCATCTCTTTTTGATCTTTCGCAAGAAGGCCAGATATCCGAATGGCGTTAACATCAATTTGCTATCACCGGCCCCAAATTCCCTCGACTTGCTTCTTCAAGCGGCCTATTTACGGTGCAGGAAACAAGCTAGAATCCCGCTGCTATGGTCACCTCGACAGCATTGATGCAGGATCAAACTAATAACCGGATCAAACGAACAGGATTTCAGAATCATGACGACGTCAAATGCAGACAAAATTGTAACCGTATTTGGCGGGTCAGGTTTTCTGGGGCGTAACGTTGTGCGGGCACTTGCAAAGAAGGGTTATCGTATCAGGGTCGCAATTCGGCGCCCGGAGCTGGCAAGTCACCTTCAACCKYTGGGAGGGGTGGGCCAAATCCAGCTGRTACAGACAAACTTGCGCTATTCATGGTCKGTTGCRAGAGCTGTKGAAGGKGCGCATGCWGTWGTAAAYTGYGTTGGATTGTTGTTTGAAACCGGCAAACAATCATTTGAATCAATTCATGTAAGTGGGGCTGCGTTTATTGCGCAGGCAGCGACAGATGCCGGAGTTAAAAAACTGATGCACGTGTCGGCAATTGGTGCCTCTGACGATAGCAATTCCGATTATGCCCGCACGAAATTTAGAGGTGAGGAAGCTATCAAGTCCGGCTTTCCGGAAGCAACGATCATGCGCCCATCGGTGATATTCGGCGCGGAAGACGGGTTCTTTAATAAATTCGCAGCCATAAGCCGAATTTCACCATTCCTGCCATTAATTGGAGGAGGGGAGACTTTGTTTCAACCGGTTTATGTTGGTGATGTCTCGGATGCCATCGTGGCTGCTGTCGATGGAACCGCAAAATCAGGCTGTACTTATGAACTCGGCGGGCCCGATACCGAGACATTTGCCGGACTAATGGCAGATATGCTGGTTTTGATATGCCGCAATACCAGACTGATAAAAATGCCGTGGTCTGTTGCATCATTTATGGGAACGATTGCCGGTTGGTTGCCAAAGCCAGTGTTTACGGCTGATCAGGTTGAGTTACTCAAATCAGACAATATAGTCGGTAAATCCGCAATTGATGCGGGGCTAACCCTGGAAGGGTTATTCATTAAACCGCGGGCCATGGCTTCAATTCTGCCCGGGTATCTTTGGACTTACAGAGAGCACGGACAATTTACGTCCAACCGGGAAAAAAGCTCGCAGGGGTAGTTATTCGAAAGTTGGTCTTATCCGATTATTGAACAGCCTGTAAGGTCAGTTTTGCTCACTCATCCTGATCAAACTGAGGTCTGTTATGTCTGCCTACATCATTTCACGCGTATCGATCGAGGATTCTAAATCCATGAAATCGTATATGCTCGCGGCACCTGATTCTGTTGAAGAGTTTGGCGGAGAATATCTGGTACGCACCGGTGAAATCGAGGTGCTTGAAGGAAATGCCGACTATGATCGCATAGTGGTTCTAAAATTTCCGGATAAAACACAGGCGCTTGCCTGGTACAATTCGGATAGTTATCGGGATCTGCGGGACCAGCGATGGAAATCAGCAACTGCACATATTGTTGTGGTGCCTGGTGAGAAATAGCGCGAAGATCCGTCTATCCCACCAGATATAAACCCAGTAATCCCGCTGAACCCACGGCTATTCGCCACCAGGCAAAGGGTGCAAATCCATGGCGGCTGATGAAATCAAGAAAACCACGTACAACAAGGATTGCTGCCAGAAATGCAGCGACAAAACCCACTCCAATGAGTGCGGCATCATCGATATTGAGATAACTCCGGCTTTTGTACAAATCAAACACAAATGCCCCGACCATGGTGGGCATGGCGAGGAAAAACGAAAACTCGGCGGCAGATCGTTTGGTTGCACCGAGCAGCAGAGCACCGGCAATTGTGGCCCCGGACCGGGACGTTCCCGGGATCATTGCAAGGCATTGGAATAACCCGATTTTGAAACAGAGGGACAGGGGATAATCCGAAATATCATTGTAACGCGGTTTGAGATCAAGCTTGTCGATCCATAACAGAATTATTCCACCCAAAATCAACATGACGCATATCAATGTGGGCGATTCAAATAACACCGTCTTTATGAATGAATGCAACAGAGCTCCTGCAAATGCTGCTGGTAGAAATGCCAACAAAACACCAATTGTAAATTTGCGTGCTGCCTGGCTTGTCGGCAAGGCGACTGCAATGGACCATAGACGGCCGAAATACACCGACAATATTGCAAGAATGGCACCCAGTTGAATGAGAACTTCAAAAGTTTTCCCCGAACTTTTGAACCCCAGAAAATGTCCGGCCAACAGAATATGCCCTGTTGATGACACTGGCAAAAATTCGGTCAAACCCTCAAGAAGGCCAAGGAATGCTGTCTGCAAAAACAATATCAGGGTCATGTACTATCGAACTTTCGTATCTCGTCATATTGTGAACGGGAATTGCCCGCTCTATACAGGAGGCCACGGGTCCTGACCAGGAAAATCACATGGTCTATCTGGTGACTACAAGTTGTGCGGCTCGTTACCCGATCTTATGCACATTCTGGATTGCAGCTCTTTTATATGTTGAAACTTTATCATTATACGCTGGATGCATCTTCCAGATTTGCAAGGCTTCTACTTGAAGAATACAAGGCTGATTACGCGCTTGTGGAAAGAAAGCCCTGGGTGCGTGATGAAAAACTGCTGGAGTTGAATCCGGCGGGTGAGTTGCCGGTGTTTGTTGAACAGGATGGCCCGGCGATTTGCGGCGGAATGAATGTTTCCGAATATCTTGATGATACGCGCGGTTTGGCAATGGGCAGGGCACGATTGATGCCCGATCATCCTCACGCGAGGGCAGAAGTCCGTCGACTGATATCCTGGTTTCTGTACAAAACCGAGAAAGATGTAACATCTTATCTGGTGAATGAAAAAGCTGCAAAAAGGCAGGGGCGAAAGGAGCCCGGCATGAACGGTACGCCGGATTCTGCCATTCTCCGGGCCGCCAGGTCCAATTTGAAAACTCATCTGGACTACGTTGAATTTTTGACGGGCAATCGAAACTGGATTGCCGGAGACAAAATGACTTCGGCAGATTTTGCTGCTGCGGCTGTTTTTTCCGTGCTTGACTATCTTGGTGAAATTCCATGGAAGGCCGACAGCGCCACCAAATCATGGTATCAGCGTATTAAATCACGGCCAGGGTTTCGCTCGATACTTGCGGACAAAGTTCGCGGGTTACCCCCCTCGTCAACTTATGCAGATCTTGATTTTTAGCGTAGTAAGTGACCATGCAAAAATTGAAACATAATCGGGAGACCAGTACGGAGCGGCTTGTCCGGCTTTTTCGTGAGGACGCGAAAGAACAGGGATTCGACCAAATCGGGTTTACGACCCCCAATGCAATCCCGCAAGCCCGGTCCCGATTGCAGGAATTTCTGGATGCCGGGTATCACGCTTCAATGAAGTGGATGGAAGAAACCAGAGAACGGCGTGCCGACCCTTCAGTCCTTTGGCCCGGGGTTAAATCCATCATCATGCTGGCGATGAACTATGGTCCATCTGATGATCCCCTCGAACTATTGCAAAAAATGGACAAGGGAAATATTTCAGTTTATGCCCGGCATCGGGATTATCACGATGTAATCAAGGGACGCCTGAAAGGGCTGTCAAACCGCTTGTTGGCCAGGGCAAAACAAGAATTTGATGCAGATATCAAAGTGTTTGTTGATACAGCCCCGGTTATGGAGAAGCCTCTTGCAGAAGCTGCAGGGCTGGGCTGGCAGGGAAAACATACCAATCTTGTGTCTCGGGAGCTTGGATCGTGGTTCWTTYTYKRAKYAATWWWMAMWRYAMTKRATTKANSWAYGGATACCAAAGATATTGATCATTGCGGCAGCTGCACCGCTTGCCTTGATATTTGTCCAACCGGGGCATTTCCTGCGCCCTATCAACTGGATGCCAGGAAATGCATTTCCTATCTGACTATTGAACATCATGGTCCTGTTCCGATTGAGTTTCGTTCACAAATGGGCAATCGAATTTACGGGTGTGATGACTGCCTTGCTATATGTCCATGGAATAAATTTGCCAGTGCGGCTTCGGAAATAAAACTAAAAGCCCGAGATGATTTACTTGAGCCGGAACTTGTTGGTCTTTCACAACTTACTGACGCAACATTTCGCAAGTTATTCTCCGGATCACCGGTAAAACGCATAGGACGCGATCGATTTATCCGAAATGTTCTGATTGCACTTGGCAATGCCGGCGTTGCCGGTGAAAAAAACGAAATAGAAATATTGGCCATTGAAAGGTTGCTTGCAGATATCGAACCCCAGGTTCGGGGCGCCGCTGTCTGGGCGCTGGCAAAGCGTGTCGGTTTGGAAAGATTTATGGAAATGAAACAACGCTTCGGATCGGAAAAAAACATCGAAGTCCTGGCTGAATGGATTGAAGGGGAATTGATATGCACCTGACAATATTTGGAGCTGGTTATTCAGGTCGTGCAATTGCAGAGGTTTTATCGAATGAAGCAAATTCAATATACGGATCGACGCGCAACACCGGTGAGTTTGAAGCTCTGAAATCCGGTGGCATAACGCCGTTTGAATTTAATAGTCAAAACGCAAATTCAAACATTGATTTGATTGCACAGCGCCTTGCAGAAACAACGCATCTCCTTGTTTCGATAGCGCCTGATGACRCAGGTGATCCGGTGTTAAATTCCTTGCGGGAAATATTGGGAAAATCCGGTCAATTGCAATGGATTGGATATCTTTCAACAGTCGGGGTATATGGGCATCATCATGGGGCCTGGGTGAATGAGGATACAAAATGTCAGCCACTAAGCAGTCGGTCGATAAACCGTCTTGAGGCCGAATCCGCGTGGACATCTGTTGCAAGTGAGATGTCGGTTACTCTGGGTATTTACAGACTTTCAGGAATATATGGCCCCGGCCGTAATAGTTACAGGAAGTTACAACAGGGTACTGCCCGCAGGCTGGTGAAAAAGAACCAGGTGTTTAATCGCATACACATTGATGATATAGCGCGCAGTGTTGCAAAAGCCGCGCATGAAAAGCACCATGGTATTTTAAATATAACAGATGATATGCCCGCTCCCCCACAGGACGTTATCCTGCATGCTGCCAGATTAATGGGGGTGAAAGCACCGCCCGAAATCGATTTTGAAACCGCTGATTTGTCTCCCATGGCGCGGAGTTTTTACGGTGAAAACAAAAAAGTATCCAATGCGCGCCTAAAGCAGTTTCTCAACGGATCTCTAATCCGTCCAGATTACCAGTCGGCCCAATTCTCCATGTGGGAAAATGAAGTCTGGTGACACAGTCATTACTTATTTGTAATTATGATAACTGGATTTGGTGCTTATTTCTAAATCAGGAATTCAGGCAAAGAGAACATCATGTTAATTAAAGCAACATCCACATTAATCGCTGTTGGCGTCGGTATATTTTTGGCATCAAACGCCACTGCGCAGACCCAGGCACCAATGAAAAACGATCCACGACGTCCAGTTGGAAAAATCGCCACTGATCTTGGTATTACCGCGGATCAGTTTGTTGCGTGTTTCAGCAATGTAAATCCTGCACCACAAGGCACAAAAGCTTCTGGAAAGCGGGAACACGCGAACAAGGCGATTTTGCTGCCATGTTTGCAAAGAGCAAATTCTTCTATCACCAATGCCAAACTTGATTCAGTTATGGATCGGTATAGACCCGAAGGGCGTGTTGCAGGGCCACCGCCCAGAAACTGAAATCAGCTTGCTAAATAGTTAGAACGGCATTTGCCAGCAAATTCAGATCCTGCTCCCGTGAGAGGCGATGATCACCATCATTGACAAGTGTCAGTATGACGTCGTCGGTCACGATGTGAGACACCAGATCTGTTGCCATTTCATGAGGTACATCGGCGTCCAGCATTCCCTGCAATATTCTTATTGGGCAGCCGGTTTCAATGAGGCTGTTTCCAATCAGATGGTTACGACCGTCTTCAATCAGGGTTTGCGTGATGATGTAAGGGTCGTCTGAATATTCACTCGGTCGAGCAAAATAACCATCGCGAGCCATGGCAGCTTTGACCTCGGGAGTAAAATTATCCCACATCAGTACCTCTGTCATGTCTATGGCGGGAGCAACCAATACAACGCCACGGACACGGGAATTGGTGTTTCCGTATTTTGTGCGTAACGCTTTCACCAGTAATAGAGCCAGCCACCCTCCCATTGATGATCCGACAATGATTTGCTCGCCTTCAGTCCGGGTTTCAAATACAGCGAGCGCTTCTTCAAGCCAACGTGAAATTGTTCCGTCTTCAAAAAGCCCGCCCGATTTTCCGTGGCCGGAGTAGTCAAAGCGCGTGCAGGCAAATCCATGTGACGCGGCAAGTTGATCAAGCATCCGGGCCTTTGACCCGGCCATATCCGACTTGAACCCTCCAAGCCAGAAAAACGCTCGTTCCGAACCACCACGTTTTAGCACGGCGATATTGCGCAGGTTGCCTTCCACGCCGACAGAGATTGTGTGTTCAACCGGTTTTGTCATGGAGACCGCCATACAGGGCTGTTTTGCAAAATGCAATTGCGGGCATTATTCGAGGGCTGAATGGCTATGGAACTTGTCCTGATGCAATCAATGATATCTGTCAGCGATTGCATTGCGATGATGTACACTTTAAGTGTGCTGCAACAAAGCCGGATGTGAGTTCCGTAGCTAAATGGAAGTCCAGACATAATCATGCCGAAAGCTGTATTTTCAGATTTCTCAAAATTCAGGTCCAGAGGTGGTGGTGCGCCGGTTATCTTACAAATTTTACCAAAACTTGGTACCGGAGGTGTTGAACGGGGCACAGTAGATTTGGCCGAAGAACTGGTCAAACTGGGATGGCGCGCTTTGGTTGTTGCAGAGCGTGGAGAACTTGTTGAACGTTTGCATGCGGTTGGTGGTGAATTCATTGAAATGCCGGCGGCGACCAAGAATCCATTGAAAATGTGGGCAAACCGAAATCGGCTTATCCAGATTATCAAAAACAGTAATGTGGATATCGTTCATGCCAGGTCGCGTGCTCCGGCCTGGAGCGCTTTGTGGGCGACCTCAGCCACCAACACTCCTTTTGTTACGACATATCACGGCAATTACACCCAGAAATCTGTAATAAAAGGATTTTACAATTCGGTCATGGCACGTGGAGATGTTGTGATTGCCGGATCAAACTATATTGCTGATCTTGTTAAAAAAAGGCATCCCGCCAATGCGGGTTCGGTAAAAATTGTGCCACGCGGAGTGGATCTTAAGGCATTTTCAATTGAAAATGTACATCGGGAACGTATCGAGGAATTGCGTGATAAATGGGACGCATTTGGTGATCGCCCCGTTCTAATGTTGCCCGGGCGCATGTCTCCCAACAAGGGTCACATATTGCTCATAGAAGCTATTTCCTTATTGCTGGGTCGGAACAAAAGAATCGAACTCGACGTTTTGCTTGTTGGCCCTGGTCGTCATCAAAATTATATGCAGTTGGTCGAACAAACGATTGAATTGCGCGGTTTGGGGCTTGATGTTCGCTACGTTGGAAATTGCGATGATATGCCGGCGGCTATGGCGATGGCAGATTTCGCCGTACTGCCTTCCTGGTTTCCGGAAACGTTCGGCAGGGTTTCAGCCGAAGCGCAAGCAATGGGAACGCCGGTTATTGTTGCTGATTGCGGCGCGTTCCCGGAAACGCTAATTTCGGATGAAGGCAATAAAACCGGGTGGATTGTAAAAAGAGAAGATCCGGAAATATGGGCAGATGCAATCGAACAGGCACTGGCTCTTTCCCAAAGTGATCGTGTAAAAATGAGTCAGGCGGCAATTGCACATGTGAACGATCGATTCTCATTGGCCGGGATGATGGAGAAGAAGCTTGATATCTACATTTCTCTCCTAAAGCCGCAATAAACGGACCAAATCATCATTTGATTGCCTTGCAAGCGTTGGAAACTAATTTTAAACTTGCTTCAGGCAGAATAGACAGCATATGACTAAATACAGTGACAGGCG
>JAESRR010000092.1 GCA_016764535.1 Cohaesibacteraceae bacterium
CAATTTCTTTTTTTGCAACACGTCCACCAATAAGCTCTTTAACAAGCGCTTCGGTCGTATCATGTGCAATCTCATCAAGTTCGCCCATCGCCTGGGCTTTCACCTGTGCAATGTTGGTTTCAGCTTTTGCCAGTTTCGCATTTGCATCAGCTTCAACTTTGGCACGCTCGGCTTCGATTTCGCCTTTGACTTTTTCACGGGAAGCCGAACCAATACCAATCGCTTTTTTACGCGCCTCGGATAGGGCTTGCTCGTAAGATGCGATAGCTTGATCTGTGTCCGACTTTAAACGTTCGGCTTCAGCCAAATCGTTTGCAATCCGGTCGCGACGTACTTCAAGAATGTCGGCAATGCGTGGAAGCGCAATTTTAGACATTATATAATACAAAAGGCCAAATGTAATCGCCAGCCACAAAAGCTGGGACCCAAATGTACTGGTATCGAACGGAGGAAATGCACCGCCGTCATCACCATTTCCACCTGCGACTTCAGTATGCGTATTGCTCGCCATTAAAGAAATCCCCTGTCAAACATCAACCGCCGCCGGATACCAGTACCCCGCGGCAGTTAAAGAAAAATCTGTCGTAAACCGAACTAGGCTACGAAGAGCAGGATAAGGGCAACCACAAGCGAGAAGATACCAAGACCCTCGGCAAGAGCAGCACCGATCAATGCGTTGGTGAACTGGCCTGCAGCGGCAGAAGGATTGCGGAGTGCACCGGCAACATAGTTACCAAAGATGTTACCCACACCCATTGCAGCGCCACCCATACCGATGCATGCGATACCTGCGCCAATCAGTTTTGCAGCTTCTGCGTCCATTTTAATTCTCCTTAGTAGACATTCCCAGTGTTGCTGGAATTGGTTTGTTTAATTATTTCCGCGGTAGCTCATACCCTAATGCGAAGGATGTATAGCATCGTTGAGGTATACGCAGGTCAGGATTGTAAAGACATAGGCCTGCAGGAACGCCACGAGGAACTCTAGAGCTGTCAGCGCAACCGTCATGCCGAAAGGCAAAACAGCACCCAGCATACCACCGATACCGAAAGCACTCAGGCTAACGATAAATCCGGCAAATACTTTCAAAACGATATGACCGGCAAGCATATTACCGAACAAGCGCAGAGATAGACTTATGGGGCGCGACAGAAAAGACAGTATTTCAATCACAACAATGACAGGCAAAATTGCTGCCGGTACACCACTTGGAGCGAAAAGCTTCAAAAATCCTGCGCCGTTGCGCATGAAACCGTAGATAATCACAGTAAGGATCACTAACATCGCCAAAGCGAATGTCACAATAATCTGGGATGTTACGGTAAAGAAATAGGGAAAAAGGCCAATAAAATTGGCAAACAATACAAATGTAAACAGCGAAAATACCAGTGGGAAGAATTTCATTCCCTCTGTACCAGCTGTATTACGAAGCGTACTGGCGACAAGTTCATATAGCATTTCAGCGACCGACTGCCAACGTGTTGGCACGAGCCCGCGGCCACTTGTGGAAGCGATCAGGAAAACAGAAATCAGCGCTATAACGGCAAACATATACACAGCGGAATTTGTCAGGGCAAACTCAATGCCACCTACTTCACCAAGTGGAAAGATCTCTTTGATCCTGAACTGTACGATTGGATCAGCCACGGTTAAAGCCCTTCTGTATTGTGCCGCGAAGCGACAACTCATAATGCTCTTGCAAGCGATGTATCACGAACTCCGCGACGTTTCCAGGTTCTTGTAGAACGTCCAGTCTCGTCGCCGGGAGTCTTCTGCGAATGCCCATATACGGGTCTGCGCCGAGTTTCAAGTGTTCTCGTGATTATCCCGTTGATCTTCTCCGAATTGCCTGGACTGATAGTTCCGGGCCACGCGAATAAGGTTAATAAAACCTGTAGCGATGCCCAGTAGAAGAAAGATCAGAAATGCCCAGGGTTTGGTACCCAATCCTGCATCAATCAACCAGCCGACTGCTGCACCCGCGATTCCACCAGCAACAAGCTCGCCAGACATACGAAATACCAGTCCGACATTGTTTTGCGGCCCTTCGTCTGCCTTGCCATGGCTTGATGGCTCTGCCTTGCGATGAGATGAGAGGGCTGTATCGAGCGCCTCCAGACGGTTCGACAGATCGCCTTCTGAATCCGGGGACCGTTCGGGTGTATTTTTGTCTGACACATTTTTTCCAATAAGCAAATGGTACAATTTGCAAGCACAATCTTCATCGAATAACGCGAATTGCAATTTTCTCATTTTGTGAATTATGTCGCAACATACTTTCACAGATATTTTGAGTCAACTTGATTGATGTTTCCCTTAACTAGTTGGATACAAACAATTAATGACAACTTCAGAATCGAAATAATTGAATGGAAATTACATATTGAAGTAGTTTCAATAAATCCACATTCCTTCAAACGACCACATATTCAATTCACATTACGGATAATTCATTGGTTTGGGTTCAAATCCAGCCTTATGTTCAAAGACAACAGTCATTAAATCGGACGTTATTCATGACCTCATCCAACTTTTCCGTCTTCTGGCGACAAACAATCTGGTTGATAGCGAGTTTAATGCCCGCATTGATTCTGGCTGTGCCAGCCAGTTCGCAAGAAAATACTGCAACAATTATCGCACCGGACACATCCTCATATGTATTGGAGAACGGTTTGCAGATAGTTGTTCTCCCTGATCATCGTGCACCTGTGGTAACCCATATGGTTTGGTACAAAGTTGGATCAGCAGACGAGGAACGCGGAAAGTCGGGCATAGCGCATTTTCTGGAACATCTGATGTTCAAGGGAACGCCCAGCTATCCGGACGGAGAGTTTTCAAAAATTGTGGCTTCACTTGGTGGTCAGGAGAATGCCTTCACTTCTACTGATTATACAGGTTACTTCCAGCGTGTAGCGAAAGAGCACCTTCCTTTGATGATGGAAATGGAATCAGATCGCATGTCCAACCTGATTCTTGCACCAGAACAGGTTGCACCGGAACTAAAAGTTGTGCTGGAAGAACGCGCTCAACGTGTTGATTCCAGCCCGGGCGGCCAGCTGGGAGAAGAAGTGACTGCAACTCTGTTTCCCAATCACCCATATGGGACACCCATAATCGGCTGGGAGCATGAAATTGCGGCGCTAACCCAGCAAGATGCCTTTGATTTTTACAATAAATATTACACACCTAACAATGTTGTACTGATTGTCGCCGGTGATGTCACAGGTGAGGAAGTTCTCGAACTCGCTCGCAATACCTATGGTAAGGTCAAACGTCGTTTTGATGTACCAGCACGACGGCGCGCAACAGATCCAGTTATTAAAACCGCCAAAACGGTCACTTTGATTGATGCACGTGTTCAACAACCCAGTTTTCAGCGTGCATACATTGTACCGTCATATTCGACAGCAAAATCCGGTGAAGCGGAATCTCTGGATATTTTGATCAATATTCTTGGACGGGGTGCGTCATCCAGATTGTATAAATCAGCAGTGAAATCAGGTGTCGCAAATGGTTCCGGTGGATATTATCAAGGTTCTTCTCTTGATCACAGCCGTATTGTGTTTTGGGGAACTCCCCGGGGTGATAACAAAGTTGCAGATGTAGAAGCTATTCTGGATCAGGAAATCTTGAGGATTGTCAAGGATGGAGTTACCGGGGAGGAAGTCTCCCGGGCACGCAGAAAAATGATTGCCAGCTCACTTTATTCCCAGGACAGTCAGGAATCCATGGCCAGAACCTTTGGTGTTGCCCTGACATCGGGGCAAACCATACGGGATGTGCAGCACTGGCCAGAAGATCTTGGCAAGGTCACAGCTCAAATGGTTCAGGACGCTGCTATCAAATGGCTGGTTAAAACAAGATCGGTTTCAGGATATTTGCAACCGGCATCCAAGTCCAAATCTGCCGAAAAGGAGGGTTAAATCATGCAATACAATTATCGTCCCGCACGGCGAGACACCCGGATACTGGCCATGAAATCTTCAAAATCAAACTTTTCCATTCTGGCGTTTTTGTTGATTTTGCCACTCCTGCTCATCTCAACGCAACTGGCTTTCAGCACCCAGATCCAACGTGTAATCAGTCCTGGTGGAATTGAAGCCTGGCTGGTTGAAGAACACAGCATCCCGATTCTTACGATGAATTTTGCGTTTCGCGGCGGTTCTTCACAAGAACATAAGGACAAGGCCGGGCTTGCCAATGTTTTATCTGCAATGCTGGATGAAGGTGCCGGTGATATCAAAAGTCAGGATTTTCTGGAACGTCTGGAAGACCTATCGGTACATTTTGATTTCAGTACCGGCAAGGATTTTTTCCACGGAGAATTCAAGACCCTGTCTGCAAATCAGAATGAGGCGTTTGATCTCCTCGCCCTCGCTCTAAATCAACCACGTTTTGATACCGAGCCCCTTGAACGGATGAAATCTCAAATTGTTTCCGGGTTAAAGCGCAACGCCAGGGACCCTGATCGTATTGCTTCCAGGCTTTGGTTTGAAAACGCATTCTCCAAACATCCGTACAGCCAGCCAACAAAAGGTACCGAATCGACCGTTTCCAACATAACTGCACGGGATCTGCGTAACTATCGAGAAAATGTTTTTGCACTTGAAAACCTCAAAATTGCGGTTGTTGGAGCGATTGATGCTGAAACTCTCGGGGTTGCCCTTGATCAGATTTTTGGAAAATTACCCGGAAAAGCAAACTTAAAAACCATTCCGGCTGCAGATTTAAAAATATCCGAGGCACGCCATACTGAATTTGATAGCCCTCAGACTGTAATCAGATTTGGCGGACGAAGTATTGATCGTGCAGACAATGATTTTGTTGCAGCCTATGTTGTTAATCATATTCTCGGAGGAGGATCATTTTCATCCCGATTATATGATGAAGTCCGGGAAAAACGGGGACTTGCCTATTCAATATTCACCCATCTCATGACGCTAGACAGCTCGGCACTTTACATCGGAGGGGTAAGTACAAGAAATGAAACGGCAGCCGAAGTTCTCTCCCTTGTCAAACAAGAGTTAACCCGAATTGCAAACGAAGGCCCCACGCAACAGGAACTTGATGAAACAATAAAGTATCTAACCGGATCCTATGCGCTTCGATTTGATACATCTGACAAGATCGCCGGACAGCTTGTCGCAATTCAAATTGAAGAATTGGGTATTGATTACATCAACACACGTAACAAACTAGTTTCATCTGTCACGCTTGAAGATGCCAAACGCGCTGCAAAACGTGTATTTGGCGATGGTGGATTATTTGTCGCGACGGTTGGACCGATAATGAATTAGGTCTTTATTCATTACATTTGTTAAGCACCGGGAAACTGCATTTTCCCGGTGTATTTTGGAACCATCGACAGTCTGGATCATTTCCTCCAGTCTCACTCGATTGTGAATGGCTGTTAAGGTAGCTTCAATCTAAATCCGGCTTTCTGGATGTATGTTGAGTAGCCTTCAGGCTTCGGGTTCGACAACCTCGAAAGTCACACTTGCACTCCTGACAGACGATGGATCAAAGTCACTTCTAAGCGTCAAGACAACGACGAATTCGACCGCCATCGCCAATGGACCGACAAATACCTCAACGTCAAACCCGGTTAGCGGATTTGACGATCAGGCGGTTATTGTTTCCATTTCGAATGCTGCGATAAACCCCGAGGCTTCTTCTTCACTCACAATATTTGATGACAACGCTGCTCCATTTGCGGATGAAACACAATTATTTGGAACTTCGGTTCTGCCGGCCACAGAAACAGACGATGATTCCGATACAGAAGAAGCCGGGATTGTAGAACCCGCTTCAGAAACAGAAGAAAATGAAGAGAGTGAAGGTGTGGAAGGCGAAGAGTTAACGGAAGAACAGGAAAAACAAGTCCGTGATCTCAAACAAACCGATGCAGCTGTTCGCGCTCATGAACAAGCGCATTCTGCAGCAGGGGGCCCATATGCCAGCTCTCCAAGTTACGAGTTTCAGGAAGGGCCGGATGGCAGGCGATATGCCGTTGCTGGAGAAGTATCCATTGACGCATCGCCCGTTCGGGGCAATCCACAAGCAACAATTCGCAAAATGGATATTGTCATCCAGGCTGCTCTTGCACCCGCAGATCCTTCTTCCCAGGATCAGGCAGTCGCACGATCTGCCCAAAAAGCCAGATCCCAGGCACAGGCTGAACTTCAAAAGCAGAGGGCGGAAGAGGCCAAAACTGGAAAAAGCGATGAAGACAGCAAAGATGGCGAAGAACTTTCACCGCTGGAACAAGCAATTCAATCTTCCAAACCCGAAGGCTCACTTGCATCAGATACTTTACGCGCTCGTCAGGGATATGCGTCCGCTCAAACCAGTTTCGTCACCCAGGACACAACCAGCGTTTTTAATGATATCGCCCAATCGGCTCTTTTTGCCTGAAGCACCGGCCCGTACAGATTTTAGGAGTCCTGTTCAATGAAATCTGTCGCAGTTTCCAAATCGACCGACACCAATTGAGACACACCACGTTCAGCCATAGTCACCCCGTAAAGGCGATCCATGCGAGACATGGTAATCGGGTTATGCGTGATGGTAATGAATCTGGTCTCGGTCTGTTCACGCATCCGCTCCAGCAATGAACAATATCGTTCTACATTCGCGTCGTCCAGGGGAGCATCAACTTCATCCAGAACGCAAATTGGCGATGGATTGGTGAGAAACACGGCAAAAATCAAAGACAGCGCAGTCAGAGCCTGCTCGCCTCCGGACAATAGAGTCATGGTTTGTGGTTTTTTTCCCGGTGGTCTGGCGATAATATCCAGTCCGGCATCAAGAGGATCTTCGGCTTCAGTGAGTTTAAGTTCGGCCTGACCACCGCCAAACAACGTCGAGAACAAATCCCTGAAGTGACCGTTAACAATCTCAAATGCCACAAGCAGACGTTCTCTTGCTTCCTTGTTAAGATTATAAATACCTGTTCTCAATCGCTTGATGGCCTCAACAAGGTCGTCCCGGTCTGTCCCCATAACATCCAGTTTTTCCGAAATTTCCCGCGCTTCATCATCAGCGCGAAGATTCACCCCACCCAGCTTTTCCCGCTCTCTTTTCAGTTTTTCCAGTTTCGTTTCGACAATAGCACGATCCGGTACTGACTTCACATTATCCAGTCCTGCCAAATTTCGAGTGGCTGACGGTTCTAATTCCAGTTCTTCCCGAATGCGTTTTTCAATATCAAGGCATCTATCACGCGCAGCACTGGATCGTTCTTCCGCACGGCCCCGCGCTTCACGCGATCTGGACAAGGCTTCAAGAGCCGACCTCGCCTGCCTATCAGAATCAGCGACACCCATCTCCGCCCTGGCCAGTTTATCAGCCGATTGTTTGCGCAAATCCTCTGACAAACTGATCTGTTTGAACAATTCCCGTCTTTTCTGATTAAATATATCCGGGTCAATTACAAGTGTATTGCGTTCGGCACGCGATTCTTCAATACGCGAAGCAAGCACCTTCATTTGATCGGAGGCAGCAATGTTGCGTCGTTTCCAGTTTTTCTGTTCGCGCTCGACTGCTGTTAGCCGGTTGTCACGAATCTGAGCTTCACGGTCCAGCGTTCGTACGAGGGCCTGCGTCTCGGCAACATTGCGCCGCAAATCAACAACCCGTAGACGAATATCGCCAAGATCGTTTTGCAAACACGATATATCTTTCAATGCGCCTTCTTCTTTAACTGCACTGGAATAGCGTTCTGTCGCTTCCGAGCGTTCCTGTTCAAGTCGCGTGTGCTGTTCTTGCAGCGCAGTCTGACGCGCTAGTAACTCACTGACATTGCGTTCTGCCATGGCATATAGATCTCTGGCTGCTGCAACTTGTTTTTGACACTCCCTTAGTGTTTCACGGGCGAGCTGATCGACTGATGCAAAACTGGAAACATCTGATTTCTTTTCATTCAAATCTTTTCGTAATGACAAAGCTGTTTGATCTATTTCAATTCTTTTTACTTCGATCTCCGACAACCGATTTTTTTGTTCCAGCCTTTTTGCTGCAGGTGTTGGCGCATTTGCTGCGGCTCGCATACCATCCCAACGCCATATATCACCCTCGATGGAAACAAGCCGTTGTCCGCAAACCAGTGTATCTATGATAGAAGCAATTGCGGATTTATTGACAATACCAATTTGTTTCAATCGTCTGTCCAGCTCAACCGGTCCGTCAACAAAACTTGACAAGGGCTCGACGCCGGCTGGCAATTCGGGATCAGTCAGTTGCGAGGTTGTCAAACTCCAGTGGGCTGGTGATTCTGAACCAAGAGGGATATCAAGGTCCTCTCCCAGAGCTGCTCCAAGCGCAATTTCATAA
>JAESRR010000285.1 GCA_016764535.1 Cohaesibacteraceae bacterium
AATTATTGCCGAAGGTCCTCATCGCGCAGCAAGACCTCTTCAACCAGGTGAAACAAATATGCTGGACGCGGCATGCGATTATGATCTGGAAATCGATCACAGAGTTGCTCATGGAGATTCCATCGACGGAACTGGCTGGTCCCTTGAAGTCATCGCTACTCCCGGCCATACAGCCAACCATCTGGCGTTCGCACTTCAGGGATCGGACATTCTGTTTTCTGCCGATCATGTTATGGCCTGGTCAACTTCGATTGTCGCACCGCCCGATGGATCAATGAAGGACTACATGACTTCACTGGACACTTTGTTAAAAAGGCAGGAAACCCGGTATCTGCCGGGACATGGTGGGCCGGTTGAGGATGCACCTCCATTTGTCGCAGGTTTGATCGCGCATCGACAAAACCGCGAGAAATCAGTCCTCGACAGATTGGCGTTTGGCAGTTCTACTATCCAGGATATGGTCGCAATAATATACGAGGACGTTGATAAATCCCTGCATGGAGCAGCGGCGCTGTCATTATATGCCCACGTCGAGGATCTGTTTGCACGCGGGCTCGTTCAATGTGCGGGAACACCTTCTATAGCACAGGAATATTCTCTGGTTCAGGCGTGTTAAGCTTCCGCACGCGGGCTCTTCTGATTGGTTCAACAAGATCGTGAAACAATGTGCGAAGCCTGCGCGCATTGGCTCCAAGATCAAGCTTGCCATACAGGGACGCAGACCGGGCGTCCATCCTTGTTCCATTTTCGCCATCCGGCTCCAGACGAATAATAACGACATCGGGCAATCTGAGGATCAACGTCTCGGCCAGTAATTCCAGATGCCCAGGGTCTTCGGGTGACCGGGGTACATCGGTAGAAAGAACTTTCCATCCATAGTCTGTCACCAGTTTATGGACGATGGGGTAGATTTCATCAGGCGAAAAGGACAAATATCTGGGCACCAGATCGGGAAACGCCTTAAGCTGTGCCGCATAAACGGACCCGGATTGTGTATCGAGGGTGCTTGCTCCATCTCTCACGAGACTATGAGCCTGCTGGAAAACCGGAGGATTGCGGTGATCTGTAGAAACATCATTGAGTACTGGATAGTAGAAATACGCAACAAGGCCTATCGCAGGCATCAACAGCACAACACTGCTATAAATCCCGCCCCATATCATTTTGGACCAGCCTTCGTGACCACTCACCCACAATGATCCGATGGCCCAGAATGCCAATGTTAGTGCACACAACGCCACCAAACATCCCAACGCATAAACCGCAAAAAACTCTGGTACCGTCAAATAATCAAATCTTCGACCCACCAACGCAATAATGAGTACCAGAACAGCAATTCGACCAAATCTCTGGCTCCATCTTGCTGATTTCGAGTGGCCCCTGACATATTGACCTGTCATTCTGTCTCCATATCAGAATATTTATATTCCACTGTAATCTGTACAAACAGATACTTATGAATATTTGAAATTCAATCACAAAAACTCCGTCTCTGGAAGTCTTACAGCAATTCAAACAGACTTGACCCGACTAATTGCAAATATTTTTCAACGCTTGCCATTCATCATCAGACAGCACTTTTTTGTTGGCAGACGAATTTTGAGATGCCGATTGAATAAAAGCCACACGTTCGGACGTTGCGGGATGACTGGAAAACACACCCCCACCGGTATTGGCGGCAATGTCATTAAGAAAAATTGCCAGGCCAGATGGGCTTATTTGCGTATCTCTCAAAAGATTTAGTGCATATTCATCAGCTTCTCGTTCCTGATTCCTTGCGTAGGACCGTCCGACAATTTCCTTGCCCAGAATACCAGTCAAACTCACCCCCGAGAAATCGCCAATTAGAAACGAAATTACAAACCCAACACCAGCAACATTGACGACATGGCGCATCGAATCCCGGTTATGTATGTGCCCGAACTCATGGGCTAAAATTCCCATCAAAGCTTCAGGCGCTTCAATCGTGGAAAGTGTGGAAGCTGTCACAAGCACTCGTCCACCAGGAAGAGCGAATGCATTTGGCGGGCCCGCTCTAAAAACAGTTACGGCTGGCAAATCAAGTAAATTTGCGTGTGGAACCATAATACCGGCCAGTTTGTTTAATGCTGATTGCCCTGCAATATTTGAGCATCTGATCTCAATATCAGCGCGATCAAACCAATCGAACAATGCTTTCTCAACGTTTATCCCAATGCGTTGCTCAATATGATAGGGAATAAGCGGAACAACAATTCCGGCGATATTTGGCAACACCCAGACGAATATAGCAACAACTGAAACAATTGCTGCACTGCACCAAAAAAACAAACGTACAACACCATTTTCCTGACGTTGGGTTCGTAAATCAGTCCAAAGTTTTTTAAACGCGAATACTTGTTTATCGTTAGAAATTTCGACATAGGCGGTACGAGCTAAATCACGCAAGGCTATGTGCAAACGACCCGCACTTTGTTCTTCGATCAACAGTGATCCAAACGGCCATTTATCCAGAATTTGATTGTCGCTTCGATCGCAAATGACAAGTTCGTCCCCGTCACGCCGCAAGTTCACCGGGACCAGGCGCGGTTGCTCGCCATCTGCATAAAATGCTTCCACCAATGAATTTTGTTCTATCAAATAGCGTCCAGACCGGAATCAAATACATCGACAAGTCCGGCCCCTACAGAACTTTCCAAATCACCCGCAGCACGGATGTTTTCAAGTTCATGCGATTCTGAAATCGAGAGACTTTCGACTTTTGCGGCCAGGATGAAATATTGATAGAAGAAGGCATTTATAAACAACAATCCAAAAAAATAAGTCGTCACTACCAATATTGCAGACACCGGATCCAGATTTACAATAGTGCCAGTGAAGGGATCAATTTCTAAAAACTGATCTGCAATAATACCAACAGCAGACAATATCAAAAGACTGACAAACCACACGAGATAAATAGTTCCTGCACCGAAATTGCTACTCAGTTTCATATTCCCCAGGCGTGTTGAATTTGCTCTTAGCCTGAACAGTCGTGCTTGAATCCAGGGCGCGCAAAATAGCAGGAATACCATGCTCGCACCGATCAGAAACATTGCATCCCTTTCTTGTCCCAGGTAAGCAAGAAGCACCCCAAAAACAACTGTGAAGATCGCAACGACGGCAGGCTTAAAAGTGCCCCAGTAATGATCGGTTCTAGCTATATACTGAAATTGTTTGTCTCCAAACCAACTTGCTTCTCGCAAAAATCTGTCCTTGCGGGCAAGGGCCCATGGAACCGCAAGACCCAGTGTCAGAATACTGGCCAGATTGCACATGATGGAGATTTTTACATAATTCCACGGAGAGCCGCGCATGTGGAAGCGAATACCTCTCCAGCTTGTCCGTGTTAAGATGTACCGTTGCCTTCGAAAAACAGCGTATGGCATCAATACCATTACGACAATAAATACCAGCCCCCCGGAAATGAATACCGACTTCAAACCAAAGAAAAAGGAACTGACGGAGACACCGATCAATAATGGCAAGATAAATACAATTGCAATTAAAAAACCGATGAGTAATTCCTTACCCGTACCCTGATAACGAAAAGTCGTATCGTTCAATTCCGAAGACGACCAAATGCGTTTTCGAAGATTGGTGATGAACCAGAACCGATAAAGCCCCAGAGTTATGATAGTTAGCAACACTTGCTGGATCACAAAAAGCAATACAGGCCGTCGATTAAAGGCAAAATCTCCAGAAGGTGGTGACGATTGATCGTCGTCCAGCTTAATAGTCCGAGGCGGTTGAGTCACTTTCATCTCCCGTGTTTTTCCAAATTATTGTCCCGTTCGTCTCGCAATTACAAGTTAAAATATTATTTCACGCGTCTGAATTGAATTCAGCGTTTGAAAATATGGTTTCAATATTGTGACTGGCCTGAGTATTTTCCTGATCATTCGGAAAAACGATAATCAGCAAACTGTTTTCGCAATTCAAGCTTGTAGATCTTGCCGGTCGCGGTAAGTGGAATTGAATCGACAAAAGCAACGTCATTTGGCATCCACCAGGTTGCAATTTTTCCTTCCAGAAATGCGAGAAGAGTATCCTTGTCCGGTGAGCAGCCCTCTTTTTTGACAATGACCAGCAACGGCCTTTCATCCCATTTGGGATGGGAGATTCCGATAACCGCCGCATTTGCAACTTCGGGATGCCCGACTGCAATATTCTCGATATCCATCGTGGAAATCCATTCTCCGCCGGATTTGATTACATCCTTGGCACGATCAGTTATATGCAAATAACCATTCTCGTTAATTGTGGCGATATCACCTGTATCAAAGAAACCATCCTGTTCGAAAACGTCGTCCCCTACACCTTTGAAGTACGACCGGGCTACTGCTGCACCTCGAACTTTCAGACGTCCAAATGCCTTGCCATCCCAGGGAAGTTCCTGGTTTTCATCATCTGTTATTTTCATTTCCACGGTGAATGGTGGATGGCCGGCGGTTTCCTTGATGTCGAGCCAGTCTTCACCCTCTAGTTTCATATATTCCGGCTTCATCGAACAAACGGAACCCAGAGGGCTCATTT
This sequence comes from Cohaesibacteraceae bacterium, assembly GCA_016764535.1. Taxonomy (GTDB): domain Bacteria; phylum Pseudomonadota; class Alphaproteobacteria; order Rhizobiales; family Cohaesibacteraceae; genus JAESRR01. The sequence continues at coordinate 4,555 of JAESRR010000285.1, forward strand.
CCGTCATGCCCCACGCATGCATAACCTCAACGTCATATTTGTCTCTGAATATTTCAGTCATGGAACGCGGACAGGCTGCCCCGCCTATGATCACCCTTTGCAGGTGCGGTAATAGCGCCCCGGTTTTTTCCAGATGCTGAATGAGCATAAGCCACACAGTGGGTACAGCAGCGGAACATGTCACTTTTTCGCTATCAAGCAATTCATATACAGACGCGCCATCCATCAAAGCCCCGGGCATAATCATAGCTGCACCAGCCATCGGAGCGGCAAAACCCAGCGACCAGCCATTTGCATGAAACAAAGGAACAATCGGTAGAATACGGTCTCTGGAAGAAAGGCCAAGCATATCCGGCTGGGAAGCCGTCATACAATGCAGGACATTCGAGCGATGTGAATACACCACCCCTTTTGGGTTACCAGTCGTGCCGGACGTATAGCACATGCCCGCGGCTGTATTTTCGTCAAACGYTTTCCAAACAAAATCCTCGTCCGATTCCGCAAGCCAGTCCTCGTAACAAATAACATTGTCCAGAGTTGTTTCAGGCATATGAGCTGCATCAGTCATCACAATCACTTTTTCAAGCGATGGAATTGCCGGAACCAGTTTTTCAACAAGAGGCATGAATGTTAAATCTGTGAAGAGCAGTTTGTCTTCTGCGTGATTCATAATCCAGGCGATTTGTTCGGGAAACAAACGCGGATTGACTGTATGATACACGGCTCCAATACCCAATATACCATACCAGATTTCGAGATGCCGGGATGTATTCCAAGCAAGGGTTGCAACCCTGTCACCCAGGCGGATGCCATATTGGTCAAGTTTTTTGGAAAGCCGCAGAGACCGTTGTCTTATTTGCGACCAGTTTGTTCTGGTTATCGGTCCTTCAACGCTGCGAGAAACAATTTCCCGATCCTTGTGATAGAGCGCTGCATGATCAATAATTTTATTACACAATAATGGCCAGTCCTGCATCAAACCCTGCATGACATTCCTCCCTTTAACATTCTTCATGTTGATGATTGGCCAGACGGAATAAATATTCAAGTTAACGTTGAGGTCAGCCTGTAAAACCATTTCTTTCTTCAACTGATTAAATTAGCTTATGGGTTTGCGGGAGGCGAAGATGAAACAACCATTTTGGCAATATTCGGCTACAGAAATCCTCGCCGCAATGGCAAGGGGTGATTGTTCTTCCTTGGAAGTTACCTCCAGTTATCTGGAGCGGATTGCCACTTATAATTCCCGACTGAATGCGGTGATCACTATTGATCGGAATGAGGCGATTGCACAGGCAAAAAAAGCCGATGCCAGGAGAGCAAATGGCTATACGTCACTACTGCTCGGGCTTCCCATGACTATCAAGGATTCCCTGTGTGTCAAAGGCCTGCGATGCACCGGAGGCATGCCTGAATACGCAGATTATATACCCGATACGGACGCAGAATCTGTTGCCCGATTGCGTCAGGCCGGAGCAGTGTTCATAGGCAAGTCCAACCTGCCGGAAAGATCGGGTGACTACCAAAGCTACAACGACCAGTTCGGCACGACAAAAAACCCCTGGAATCCGGAATTAACACCAGGGGGATCATCCGGTGGATCAGCAGCAGCAATCAGTGCCGGATTAAGCGCGGCGGAATTCGGTTCTGATATTGCGGGATCAATTCGTTTGCCCGCACATTTTTGTGGCATATATGGCTTAAAACCGAGCTATGGCCTCATTCCAACAAAGGGACATGTTCCCGGGTATTCTGAAAAAGAAGCGCCGGTAGATTTCTCCGTGCAGGGTCCTCTCGCTCGCTCAGTGGATGATCTTGAACTATTACTTCGGGCAACCGTAGCTCCAAAAATCCACGCTGGTTGGCAATTTTGTTTGCCAGAACCAAAAACCACGGACACGAAAAACCTGCGTATTGTAGCCTGGCTTGATGAAACGGCAGGTGAATGCGATTCAGCTATGTTAACCGCCCTGGTCCAATCTGTGAAAAGCCTCGAACAGGCAGGTGCACATATAGACTGGAGTGCACGGCCGGATTTTGACATGGATGATTTATTCGAAGTTTTTGAATTGTACATTCATGCTATCATGTTGGCCGATTTGCCTGGTGACATTAAAAATACAATCAGGAACGATTTAGTCAATTATCCGGACCCGTTATCGTTTCAGAACCTTGCAGCTCGCGGTATTGATTTGCGGTTTGATGAACACCTTGAACTCGCGCAGAGAAAGGCAGAATTACAATTTTCAATCAGCCGGTTTTTCCAGAGGTATGACGCTATTCTAACGCCCGTTGCGCCCATTCAGGCTTTTGCCCATGATCATCAGCCTTACTCCGGACGCAGTCTTGTTCTAAATGGCAACACGGTAAATTATTGGGAACCTGCTCGTTTTTTTGGACTGGCGAGCCTTGGATATCTGCCTGCTGTTTCCGCTCCGGTCGGGATGGCGAATGGGCTACCCGTTAATATTCAGATTATCAGTGGACGCAATCAGGATTTAACAGCCATCGCTGTTGCCAGGGCGTTTGAAACAGTGTTGGGGCCGATCAAACATCCACCCGGATTTGGATTTACCTGATATTTTACCTGAACCTGCACTAACATTCCCGGGATGTTGGTGAATCCGTACAACTCCCATTTTCCAGATTTGATATCAGGGAGTTGGACCGAACCCGCTCCAGCATGGATATCAGTAAATCACGTTCTTCGGGCCTGAAGCCTTCCAGCAATATATTGTTAACGTGTTCATACATGTCAATCAAATGAGATAATTCTCGAGACTTGCACGTTAGCCAAACGGTCACTTCTCTTTTGTCCACGGCTCCTCTTTGACGGCGGACGAGCTGCCGTTCTTCCATGCGCTCAAGCATTCGAGACAACGCAGCCTTTTTAATTCCACCATACTCTCCAATTTCCGATGCATTCATGCCGTCGCACTGCCATAGAGCAGAAAGTATCACCCATTGCGGCAAGCTTAAATCATGTGGCGACAACCAGGTTTCAGCCAGGTTAATCGCTGATCGCGCAGTGGCGTTCAGCAAACGCCCTATTGAAGGCAAGAATGGAAGTTGCATCTTAATCCCGGTTAAATACTTGACATTGGTTTACACGTAAACTAAATKAAATCTACAGTAATTTACAMGAGGTATAACCGATGTCAAACCCGTCTCNATACTCAAAATCAACAATTTTCATGCATTGGYTTTTTGCKGCAGTTTTAGYAGGCGGCTTTGTMATGGGCAAAGTATTGAGCTCTATTGAYATCTCTACCGGYAAACTTTTGGTTTATGTAATCCATGGCGGTCTGGGCTGCGCAATAGCAATCCTGGTGCTCGTAAGAATTAGTCTATTACTACGTTCACCTCGCCCCAAAGCTGACCCATCCTGGACAACACCCGTCCGTATCCTCGCAAAATCCATCCATATATTATTGTACATCATGCCATTGGTGTTGTTTGTTTCTGGAATCGGGATCAGTCTTCAAACGGGCCTGCCGGATCTCGTTACATCCGGAATGTGGCAAAGCTGGCCGGATCTCCTGAGGGTTCCCCCTGCACAGGGACATAGACTTGTCGTTCGTTTGTTGCTTGACGCAATTGCACTACATTTGGCCGGTGCTCTATATCATCACTTCTATTTGAAAGACGGTCTCATTAACCGGATGAAAATTGACG
>JAESRR010000004.1 GCA_016764535.1 Cohaesibacteraceae bacterium
TCTCTGYCTTGATCGATCAAGCCCGCGAGCTCGGCAATCATCATGTCATCCCCGGCGCCAATGTTGATGTGCCCCATCTCATTGCAATGATCGGAAAGGGGAACCGGAGAGCTAGCCAGATAACCGAAATGCAGCGGAGCTCTGCCCCCAAAGACTTTCTTACTCATCCGGTAAAACTTTCTCCCAACATCGGCTTTTCCGCGTGTTTCCGTGTGCCTCGAAATCTGCGCTAAGGTGTTCGCTATTGACTGGTGTCGCCTTTAGCTTGTAGAAAATTGCGCTAAGGACCTTCGGCACGACCTTGATCACCGAGGCGAGCGCCGCCTGCGCAGGAGAAACGTGTTTTCGATAGAGAGGGTATGTCAGCGCATTGTACCTGAAACTATTGCGCAACGAACTGTTGGAAAACCCTCCGACCTGCTGAAGTGTCACAATCCTGCGGTCCACATGGACTGACGGATTTGAGGCAAAAACATCGAGAAAATAGCCAATGTCCGCGATCGGCGACTGGATGTCGAAACGGGCCCGTCGCAGAACGTCAGTGCGCCCGAATGTCGAAAAATGCGGATTGTGTAGACCCAAGAACGCTGCCTTTTGAGGGTTCCGTGGCAGCCAGAACGTTCGCTTAATTCTTCCCTGATCTACCATGGCCGTGCCTGCGATGCAAATATCGGAGGATTCCAACGCAGCGATGATTTCAGACGCTTTGACGTCGCCATGAAAGACGTCGTCGCTGCCGATCCAGCCAATCATGTTTCCTGCGACGTTATCAAGGCCCTTGTTGAGAGCATCAAAGATCCCCTTATCCGATTCCCAGATTAGCAGGTCTTGGGGCGCGAGAACCTCTCTGACTCGCATGATGAGCTCTTTATCGGACCCACCATCGACTATCACGAGCTGGACCGAGTCAGTGTCATCGAACCGCCGCACCGAAGCGATGGCTCTCAGGATACGCGGATCGTTGAAACTTGGAATAATTATGCTGAGCATGGCCGCTCTCCTATTCTGCCGCATTCCTATGACAATGCTCAATTACGTGATCGATCAGTTCGTGAACCCCCGTAGTCAAGTCAACGGATGGCGCCCAGCCAAGTKMGGWWMSWSSRCRCATKTWKKTSKCAWMMMKGMCWRWATMMMYWGKYKRNTNGGTGGYGWMMMMKSTSARGGTATCTAGTTCAATTTTAGGATGCTCGCCAATGATTTCTGCCAACTCGCGAATTTGAGTGCAGATGTCTGGCCCGATCATGACATTGGATAGCTTTCCTTCATAAGAGAGCGTCTTCTCGACCGCTTGAACAACGTCGCTAACGTGAACGAAGGCGCGGCCCTGGCTACCATCGCCCCAGATTTCAAGAGATTTGTCAGGCGTCGTAATTGCCTTGTAGATCAAGGCTGGCATCACTTGCGAGGTGTTGTCGGCATATACACATGGCCAGCCGTACACGTTGTGGAGATCGAGGACCATAAGCGAAGTCTGGGTTCCCTTGGTTGCAAGGTTAAATTCGATATCGCCGAGTAACTTGCTCCAGCCGTAACCGGATTCAGGATCTGCAGGGAACTTGTCGGTCTCTTCCAGGACGGATGTCGCGGTCGATCGCTGCATCTCCTTGGGATAGGAGCAGGCGGTACCGAGATAGATTAGTTTTTTGGGTTGGGTAGATTGCACAAGCCGGGCGATTTGCGTGTTTATCAGAATATTTTTTTGAAAAACCGACCATTCGTTCTGAAAAACAAAACCTATACCAGCCACGATGTCTGCGGTGTGCACGATCACCGAGTCGCCATCTACATCCCGGTGCCAGTCCTGATCCGACGCGATATCGGCGTGACGGAAAGTAAAGTTTTTCGAATTTTGAAACGTTGCTAAGTTTGCGATCTTTCCCCGCCATAGATTGTCGACACCGATGACCGAATGCCCGGCGGAAACCAATGACTTGCAAATGTTGGAACCGATCATTCCGGCACATCCAGTTACATAAATTTTCTGTCTCATAGCGATAGGACCTTTGCTGCGCTGTATTTGTGCTGAAAAACGAAATTATTAACGTAGCCGTTGATGCTATCGTTGCCCTCGTAGGCGAAATGGTCGGGTGCCTCCTGCGCGCCCGCTTCGGCCGCCGTGAAGGGAACGTAGGCCGCGTCCCGATAGCCATGACAGGTGTATCCATGCTCAGCGAGAGTGTTAAAAAAAACCGCGTATTCGGGGTTATGCCGCGCTTCGATTTCGGCAATAATCACTGGGTGATCCCGGATGATCCTGGCCATGCCACCTTGTAGAACTGCATTCTCGAAGCCTTCAACGTCGATTTTAAGCAGGTCCAAGCGTCGACCAGGGCCGAAATTTGTATCTAAAAACGAGTCGAGGGCAATGACCTGAACGGTTTCCGTTTTCACATTNGGGGCGCGTATCACGGGGTTCTTATGCGAAAGGGTGGCCATGTGGCGGCCGTCATTGGAATCTTCTGGGGTCATCAGGTCGGCAGCCCCTTCAGACTCTCCTACGGCTGCATTGATCACACGAACACGCGACAGACGCCGCGCCGCGTTTATATGGTCAAAATGCTTTYTTCCCGGCTCGAAGGCCACTACGTTCCGTGCCTTTCGATTGAGCACCCAAGTGTAGGACCCTAGTGCCGCACCAATATCTACAGCTAGGTCAAAAGGCCGCCCAGGCAGAGAATGTAACAATCTTATTTCATGTTCAGGGAAGTGAAGCCGCGACCAGATCACGCGGCGAAATATGCCATCGATAAAGGAGTCCTTCGACAGAAGCCTGCGCATGTATTGACGTACCATTAGAGTTAAGACCTTTCGTTAAAGTGAGTGGAGTTAGCATTAAGCAGATCGCGCATCTCTCTATTCAGATTGCTTTGGCAAAACCGCGAGGTCGCGATTTTGTGTACATAGTCTGAACGTGTGGGGCGGTGCGCCATAGTTAGCCACTTGTCCAATGCTTTGTTCATCTCCTCGGTTCCCTCTGCGCATTGCAAGATTTCTTCACCAAAAACTTCGGACAAAGCAACGAAGCAACCGCGAGGTGACGCGATCACATGCAACCCGCTGGATATGGCGTCTAACACTGCAGCCGACATCGAAACATCGTAGCCAGCTTCATACGGGAAAAGTGCGATGTCGCAACTCGACACCGCAAGTCCGAAATCCTCTGCCCGATCGAGCGTCGTGACCTCTCCGGTCGCCATATCTTCAACGATTCCACCACCAATGGCGCGCCAACAGAAATCGGTGCGCGCCGCGGCCATATAGGCAAACTTATYAAAGCCTTTCAATCGGGTACGGTACCCAATGAAACATACTCTGGGCGTATCCCGGTGCCGCGTCGTGCCGGCTTTCATATCCTCGTCGGACGGCAGGCTTATGGGCATGGTGAGCACTCGCAATCGCTCTGGCTGCAGCCGCGACTCTGAAAGCTCCAGCATCCGCGTCCGGATGAAACTGTCGATCACCACGAGGTTTGGAGTCCTGTGGCAGAGACAGCGCTGCCAGAACCTTCTCATCCAATACCCGTAGCCGGTAATTTTCGGGCTGAGCGCAGCATCTGCTRCAGCTTCGACCTCACTGTGCAAAACCACGTGGACAGACTGTGGCCGCAAGATTTGGCAGGCCAACGCTACCAAATAGAGGGCGGGTGAAAAGAGGCACGTTACCAGCAGGACATCGTCGCGCTTCTTTCTCAAGATAGCCCATAGTGTCACCAGCACCTCAAGCGGGATCTTGATTAAAAACCGACGCGATGACGGATCGATCACGGGTATGGCCCGATGACGCACAGATGGCTTAATCCGCTCCGAAACATTTGCCCACAAGGATGGCGCGCACCAGAACTCCACCGATCGTCCAGTGACGCTTACTGCGGCTTCGAGGTAGGGGTTGATCAGTGTTATGTGCTGCGTGCCTACCTTGCTCGGCTCCAGCACAATAATTCGAGGTTCAGTCATTTTGTGGGTCGCTTTCAAAATTGTACGACGGGCAATCCAAATTAATCGTTCTCGTCTCGTTCTATCAAATTTTTTTAGGGAAATTCCATTTTAAAACAACGACATTTTCGATTTTACGTTTCACCACCTGCTTTTCATCCATGATCAAAATCTGCTTGCCCTTTGCCGTGGCACCAAACCCATCTCCGCCCAATTTCTGAGCGGTACTCACGAAATGTGATAGCCCAAATTACCACAAATTCTTCTGATCCGCCGTATGAACTCGATTTGAACATATCATCGTCTTTATCCCATCCACGTCTTCCTTCGCATAGACGGCCGCTGCTGGCATTGCAAGTTAGGTACGTGGTTAAGTATTAGTAAAACAGCATTTATCTACAAATCCTGCCGCAAACCGTTAGTTAAGGCCATATTCTGCATGTTGTTTTAGTTCAGCTCGCCCTYAATCATTTTCCTAACGACATCCTGAACTGTGACGCTCGCTTTCCAGCCCAATTTGTTACTTGCCTTCGAAACATCCGCAGTACTGAGGGCAATGTCTGTGGGCCTAAAGAAAGCTTCTGACTGGCAAACATGTTGCTTCCAGTCGAGGTTCAACGACGAAAATGCAGCTTCTACAAACTCTTGCAAGCTATGGCTTTTCCCCGTGGCTATCACATAGTCATCAGGCGAAGGCTGTTGGAGCATCAGCCACATGGCATTAACGTATTCAGGCGCCCATCCCCAATCGCGAGAAATGTCGAGGCGACCGAGTTCTAGCGTTTCATCCGAACCGTCGGCTATCCGCTTGGCCGCCTGTACAATTTTCTGGGTTACAAATCGCGAAGGACGGAGTGGCGACTCGTGATTGAAGAGTATTCCTGTACATGCGAACAAACCGTAAGCTTCACGATAGTTGTCCACCAACCAAAATGCAGACGCCTTGCCGACAGCGTAAGGACTTCTTGGGCGAAATGGCGCTTTTTCGTTTGCCGGAACGCCATCAGTATCGCCAAAGCATTCACTAGAGCCGGCATAGTATTGCCTTATGTYCTTGCCCGACATTCTACATGCCTCAAGAATATTCAAAGTTCCAAGCATAGAGCTCTCGATAGTTTCTGCAGGTTGTTCGAATGACAATCCAACAGACGACTGCCCCGCCAAGAAGTAGAGTTCATCAGCGCCACTTGTATTCAATGCAACGAGAACACTTCGGAAATCCTCCGGTGACATCGACAAAATTGTGACAAGGTCGCGCACTCCCAAACGAGACAAATTAGCAAAGTCCCCGCCYTGAGCGTCTCGCGAAGTTCCAAAAACTTTGTAACCCTTTTTGAGAAGTAATTTCGCAAGGAAAGAACCGTCCTGTCCTCCGATGCCGCAGATTAAAGCTTTTTTCAATTTTACMWYYWYWGYTTYWKSWNNTNCTGATARWTGCCGTGAGTTAGAAGTTATCACCGGATCTAAAAATGCCAGCCAGGCCCTTGGTTGAGCCGAACAATTTTCTTGAGGGACGACGACATATCAAGCACCGAATATTCGACCAAAATACCCCTACCAATTAGCTGCTCTGGTAAATGGTTTTGGTCTCCATCTGTCTTCCATGCGATCACCGCCTTCATTCACCTTTCCTTTCGTTGTAGAGCGTACAGGATGATAAACGGACTTGACAGATCAAGCTGCGCGAGCATCAACCCCCCCAGGACCATCAGTTTAAATACCCGTCGCTCCGGGGTCAGACGATAAGCGGTCACGAAGACAAGTACAAGCACAAGCAGTCCGAAAATGCCTCCGCGATATATAATGTTCCCCATCCCGGTCAAAATGAAATCAGAGCCAGTGGGGTAGAACAGTTGATTTTTCGCAACCCACAAATTGTATTCGTTTCCAAACTCGGCAGAGGTTTGGAAAATCAGAGCCGAGGGCAGCACTTCCCACAGCGTGTAGATGATGTGCCCGACGCGCAAATTTATACTGTAGTCAAGCAATAGCAGTTCCAATTTCAAACCCGAATCTATAATGTTATTTACCCGACTTAAAAACAACAGATCCGATGATAAAATGAAAAATCCTAAACCCAGTGCGAGTGTCACCAAGACGAGTTTTGTCCTATAACCAAAAAACAGCACCACGAGAGCAGATACAAGGATCGACAGGATAGATCCGCTCAAGAAAACGTTGGCGAAAGCCATAAATATGTACGCAGGACGTACGCCATCCTTCGAGGCAATCAGGTAGAGAAGGGCTACTATTGACAGCGTTCCGTATAGGGACGGTTCCGGTGCTAGACTCGGAACTCCGCTGCGCCCAGGCACGAAACGGCCTGAGTAACTGACATCAATACCCAACATCATGGCGAGAGTCTGCAGCAACCCAACAATAAACCAAATTGCTATGACCCACCGCATWGCCCGAGAAACTAGGACCGGCGGCAAAGATGGCACGCAAAACCAAAGCAGATTGAAGGCAATCAACTTGTATGCGAAACGAGCTAAATCCTGATTAAACCCCGATCGCGGAAAGTACACGATAAATGAGGCGATTGTCACCGCCACCATCAGCAAGTCCAAACGTGACATCTGCTTTGCCCGCCGACTAAGCCCAAAGAGCAGAAGCGATGCCAACAAGGGCCATGGCTGTGTATCGCCATCGATCAGCTTCGGATAGAAGCTGAATGGAAGAACAAGTACAAATAGGCTAGCGGCTGGAGTTCGAAGAAGACTCTTCATGTGGCTTTCCGTTTGCCCGCCTCGGAACCTATTCAAACTCGTACATCCTATGCATTAAAGTAACCCAAAAATTTTCACCTCCTGGTCGACTGTGCCATAGCCTATGTATTCGATTTTGACTGAATTCTAGTTTTTCAGACATGTCTATAAAGGGGCCTACGATAGATGTCAAAGACATCAATACCCACTCAATTCAAATCTCCAAATACACGAACGAGGAATTGCAAATAACGAAAACCATCCGCTTCAAATGGCCGATAACGCAAAATATGTACATTTGACACAATGATAACGGGTTTATTAGTAACTATAAGGGTACACAGGCATTCTATATAAATTTCAGGACAGCCCCGAAATGCGTTTTACCTTATTGCTCAACCGTCAGGGATGGCAGGTAACCATGTGCCTTAAGAAGCGGATGTTGTTTGGCTTSYYTCAAAYNCCTYNCRMAMCATCCAGAACAGACACGCCACTGATCGGGGCGATTTTTGGTTAGTCATAAAGTCCTTTTTTACCTTTCAGGCGAGCGATTTCCACTTTCAGCACTTCATACTCTGCCATCTTACGTTTTAGAAAACGGCCTGTAAGGGCAGTTTTGGCAGAAATACCACTTGGTGTCAGGATATATGCATAGCGCAGTTTGTTGTTTGATGCGCGAAAGTTCCGGGTTTTGATATGGCCTTTTTCGACAAGCGCCTTAAGGCAAAAATTAACCCCGCCAAGGCTGATCCCCAGCACGTTTGAAATCTCTCTCTGGCTTGATTTTGGTGCCTCTTCAAGCAGGCGTAAAATGCGGAAATGCGTATCTTCATCAACACATTTTGTCATTAGAAGCATGCCGCTTCTGCCATAGCTACCGCATCAGAGTTTGCAAGCAAATCTGCGCTTATATGAGGATTATTGACCTTTACGTTCACAGATGAACGCGTAACCTATTAGATAGGTGGTGTATAGTTATTATTTCAGTTATTTGAGACACGTGGGGCACCTAAAATTTGCCCTTACAAGCGGAATTGCGCTATCAGCAATGTATAATAAAACCCCCTGAATATAAAAGTATACTGATTAAAGACAATGTTATATAAAAGGATTTCCAACTATTTCTGATTTGGTAAATATTAAAATACACTTATATTATGCAAGATAAATAATGGATTTAAATATGTACAAAATACTGGCCAGCATGCCGCGAAAGTCTAAGTGAACTGCTCCATCTTTACCGGAGGCTCCAAATTGAGGAAAGATTGGAGCTATGGAAAGAAGCAAGAGATCAAACAGATTTTCACCAGAAGTGCGTGCGCGTGCCGTTMGARTRKYRWWAGRRYTATGACAGTCGATCAGCAGCGATAGCAGCAATTGCGCCCAAGATTGGATGTATCCCTGAAACAGTCCGTCGCTGGATGCGCCAGGAAGAAACAAATCTTGGACTTCGCGATGGTGTCAGTTCTGACGAGCGCAGTCGAATGAAGGAGTTGGAACGGGAAAACCGTCAGCTACGTCAAGTCAATTCAATGAGATTTTACGTAAAGCAGCGGCATATTTTGCTCAGGC
>JAESRR010000093.1 GCA_016764535.1 Cohaesibacteraceae bacterium
CTCATTAATAAGGCTAGCGAAGACACAATCATTACGTCATCAAGCTGAATCACCGTATCTAAAGGCATTAGCGCTAAACCAAACTGATTCATCCAGTGAATCAACCGGAAGTCAGAAAATGAATCACGTTAATGAACGAACGTATTGTAATTACTACCCAATACCAGACTTTTCACRAACTGATTCGGGATGCTCACCCGTCACATWAATTGATTAATCCGGATTATTCGCACGTATTTCCCCGATGTGAAGCAATATGATCATGCGAGGCCCAACTCCATTYTTATTCGCTTCCAAATTCCGGTTTTCGCAATTCATCCCATGCCCAAAAAAAATTGGTAACTCCACAATTCCGGACAAATTTGATAGGGAAACCAAAATTAATTTTACTGCCATTTTCCGCCAATGGATCTGCACCGGAGATTACGTATTCACAGTTGCGGAAAACAGTAAGGCCATTTGAAATCAGCATTTCAAATGGCCTTTGATTATTCAAATTATACATGTTTTCAACAACATGTAGCGTCCTGACGAATCAGCACATGAAGCTACATCAACTGAAATTTTCAGTTATCGATATTTTTCATCATGCCGTTTTTTATAATGCGAGATGCAGCGCATGCCATCTCAAATGGTCTTCCATAAAACTGGAGATAAAATTGTAGGAATGATCGTAACCATCCTGCATTCGGATAATAATCGGGATACCWGCATCATCACAGACAGTCTGTAAGCGTTCAGGTCGCAAACCGGACTCTAAAAATTGATCTCCCAGCCCCTGGTCAATTAGAAGCGGAGGCGCTTTGCTTCCATTTTTGATCAGAGAACAAGCGTCGTATTCGTTCCAACTTTCACGATCGCTTCCCAGATATGAAGAAAATGCCTTGTTTGCCCAGTCAGCATCAGAAGGATTAACGATAGGAGCAAAGGCCGAACAAGATAGATATTTACCAGGGTTCTTTAACGCAACAACCAGAGCACCATGTCCACCCATTGAATGCCCCGAAATTGACTGGCGAGACATGTCGACAGGAAACTCCTTTGCTATCAAATCGGGCAGTTCTTTGGATACATAACTAAACATGCTGTAGTTATCTGACCAGGGAGACTGCGTTGCRTCAACATAAAAACCAGCACCCATACCTGCTTGCCAATCGTCAGAATAGTCGGCAACACCGTCTCCTCGTGGACTTGTATCCGGACACACGACAATCACTCCCAACTCGGCAGCAATTTTTCGGTATTCGCCTTTATCCATTACATTTGCATGGTTGCAGGTAAGGCCAGACAAAAACCACAGAACCGGGCATGGTTTTGAAATAGCCTGTGGCGGAACGTAGACCGCAAATGTCATCTCACACGCGCAAGCTTCGGATTTGTGGCTATACACACCCTGCACACCGCCATGAGATTTTGCTTCGGAAATTATATTCATCAAAATTCAATCACCAAATATACGGATCTGTCTTGACGCATCAATCCAGATCCCATGTTAAATTCGCAGTAAGCAAATTTTTGAGACTAAAATATCCATCCAGTTTTAAATTTTCAGCTGCAGTTGGTAATAACCCAAAACCGTAGCCGCCCAAAATTCACTAATTCAAACCCGAAAAAATATCACTCGGAGAATCACCATCCGATTCAARCCATTTTCACAGCAGAATAGTATCAACTTCAACTGCTACTATTCGCGATGAAGCGTATTAGCTCAATACCCGCCCCRGACTGCGAAGGGATGGGACAAACAAAAAGCCGATGGTGCTGTTTGTCGCAACAAAGGGTCGATGATCGGTAAAACAAACAGGAGACAACAAATAACTTCGATACACCAGTTTCATCAATCGGGTTAATGTAAACCGGCTCTATTGCAAAGATGATCAGGCTGCCCGTTCAAATATGGCATTTTTTTGAAGATCAAGTTCTTCAAGCCGGGCCGGTCTTGCAAAATAGAACCCCTGAATTAGTCGCCCGCCWATRCTTKTGATAATGTCGAGCTCTTCACGGGTTTCAACACCTTCTATAATGCATTCCATCCCCATATTGGCGCACATTTCAATGACTGTTTGTGCAATCTGGCGGCTTTTAAGATTTGATGTGATGGTCCGTACAAAACTGCCGTCAAGTTTCAGTTTATCAAGATCCAGATCACAAATATATGTCAGGCTTGAAAATCCAGTTCCGAAGTCATCGAGCGCTATTGAACATCCCAAAGCATGGAACTGTGCTACAGATTCCCGGGCCGTTGCGATGTCACTCATTAATGCTGTTTCTGTCAATTCAAATACGATGCGTTTTGGATCAATGGTCGATTTGTTCAGTTCACTCAGAAGAACCAAACGGACATCTGCAGCAGCGAGATCGTGTGCTGACAAATTGAAAGATATTTGAATGTTTTCGGGAAGGTTAACGGCTTCCTTCAACATCTTGCGAAACAGGGTAGTGGACAAAGATCCAACAATTCCCATTTTTTCAGCCAAAGGCAAAAACTTCGCTGGAGATATCGCACCCAATGCCGGGCTATTCCAACGGGCCAGGGCTTCGACACATATTACCTGTTTGGTCTGAACGTCGACGATTGGCTGAAATACAATATGAAGTTCGTCTTCAATTGCTTCCTGGCGCAATGCCAACTCAATTTCTGCGTCCTTAAGAATCAACCGTTCGTGGTCAATGGTAAATACGACTGCCCTTCCAGTTTTCTTTTTCTTGGCAAAATACAATGCGTAATGTGCCTGGTCGAAAAGGGTATCGATCTCAATTCGCGTAACTTTGCACCCTGCCAAACCTACAGAACCTGTAATTTTGAGCCGTGTATCACCAAGTTGGTATGGCCTTGCAAGATCATCGCACAATGCGTCACCAAACATCTGCAAATCCGAACCTTTTGTTCCAGGAGGAAAAATTATTCCGAACTCATCTCCGCCAAAACGGCCCACAAAACCGGTTTCGCCTACGTGTGAAGCTATCCGCTCCCCCGCTTCACAAAGTATCGCATCACCATTCACATGGCCAAACACATCATTTGCGGCCTTGAACCCATCCAGATCGATCAAGCTGATGAATATCATCTCATCTTCTTTGAAGGCACTGGAGTAGTTGCCCAATACCTCGAAAAACCCTTTTCGATCGAGTAATCCGGTCAGAATATCTGTCCGCGCAATTATTTCGTTTTCCTTGTTCAATACGATTGTTTCGAGGTGTTTACTTTCCAGCGCTTCGCCTGACGCAACCAGGTTTTTGAGTTCATCATTGCAGGACTGAATTACCTGAAAAATGGCAAGCGAAACAAACCCCATACTGGCGGCAAGCAGCACCATCAGTGGTTCGCTTTGCATGCCATACACACCAACAATCCCAACAACAAAAATGATCAGGGTTGAGAGAGCAGCAGGTGGAAAATACACCATGCAGAGAACGACAGCTACCGCTGTTACCGAAGTAATGCAGGCCAAAAATACCTGCGTAAAAGGGGTGCCATACGAAAAAAACGAGAGAGCCCAAATAGCAACTATACCACTGAAAACCACAGATAGTCGCTGTATTGATTTGAGGTTCGATAGTTGTGATTCTGTATCAAAACTTTTTTCACGTTTTCTCATCCAAAACAATGCGCGGGAAACGGAAAAACAACATATCGCAGAGCCAAATCCTATTGTCAGCCAACCTGGCGCAAGCGCATAATGCGCATAGGAAATCAACATCACGTTGACCGACACAATCAAATACATGAGCGGGATTTGCCTGATGCAGGCTTGATGTTGTCTCGAAATCAATTCGGAATTTTTTTCTTCAATGGAAAACAGTCGAAAAAATTTACCCAGGTGCGCCATCTGCATTCGAAAATCCAGTCGATCAAATTAAATATATCACCCGTTATTTTAGGTCGGGCAATAACCCTCTGGCGCGAGAATATCCGGGTAGTCTGAAATTTTGACTAATTTCAATTCGGAACCGTCCAATCCTCCAAATTCACTCCCCAAATGCATTTTGGTCCAATTTATCCATTGGTGAATAAAACGCTCGATTCAATTTTCAAATTATATATAATAGTTTCTCTAAACCAATTCCCGCCAGCCGAGGTATGTATGACCTGGATAAATACAATTTCCTATGAGGAAGCAGATGGCAGACTACGCAAATTATATGATCGCGTAAAAGGCCCGGACAATAATGTAGATAATATCATGATGTCCCATAGTTTGCGTCCTCACACTATGGAAGGCCATATGGCATTATATAAATATGTGTTGCACCATTCCGGTAACACAGTTCCAAAATGGTTTTTGGAAGCAATAGGTGTGCTGGTCAGCATGTTGAACAATTGCGATTATTGTGTCGAACATCACTATGGCGGCATGTGTCGGTTGATTGGTGACGAAAGTAAATCAACAGCCATTCACAATGCGTTTGTGACCAATGACATTGCCAACGGACCATTTGACGACAAACAGATCGCCGCCCTCGAATACGCTTCCATACTAACAACCAACCCATCTTCACTTGTGGAAAGCAATATCGATACATTGAGAAAATCGGGTTGGGATGATGGCGAAATCCTTGAAATCAACCAGGTAGCAGCCTATTTTGGTTATGCAAACCGTACTGTTCTTGGACTGGGCAGCAGCACCAAAGGTGACATTATTGGATTGTCGCCAAACAATTCGGACAATCCGAATGACTGGAAGCACGCCTGAACACCGCTGAAGGGTCAGTCGCCTGGCGCTGACCTTCCTGCCCTAGTGTTCCCAGTCCTTGTCACCACGCATTTCGCTAAAACGGACTTTATCCCGTGTCATAATACGTTCAAGATCCTGGGTCATCAGGTGAACCTGCTCGCGATACTGGTCAGAACCAAATTCAATTTTTGATAAATGACGTAACCCTTCATGATCAAACCGCCTAAACATCTCTCCGGCCCTCTCCGCCTGAAACGCTCTGTACCCAAGTGCCACCAAAGCCTTTTTGCCCATTTGCAAAGCAGATCCAAACATTTCACGTTCCACCACATCAACACCCAGCTCGATTAACTCATAGGCATGCCGCCTGTCTGTGGCACGCGCAAGAATATAAAGATCTGGAAATTTGAGATGTGCAAGACGCGCTATTTGCGTCACCTTTTCCCGGTCATCCGCGGCTATGACCAGAATTGAAGCTTTGTCTGCACCAGCTGCCTTAAGTAAATCAAAACGTGATCCATCACCGAAATAAACATTTGCATTGAATTTCTTCAAGAGATCTATCTGAGACGGATTTTGATCAAATACAGTGACCCGAAATCCATTTGCAATTACAAGCCGTCCGACTATTTGTCCAAATCTTCCAAAGCCTGCAATAATAGCATGTGGGCGGTGATCCGTAATATTGTCGTCTTCATCAGGTTCATCGAGCGTGTCCGATGTGAACATCAAGTCCAGTTTTTCAAAACTGATTATCAAGATCGGGGCAAGCACCATGGACAGGGCAACAGCAAGAACAAGTGGTTCCACCTGTTCTTGTGCCATTATTCCGTTAGTGGCAGAAAACGCGAGCAATACAAAAGCAAATTCACTGCCCTGTGCCAACAACATCGTAAACCGCATGACTTCTCTCGCTCGCCGCCTGAAAACAAACCCGACGACCAACAGCACGCCAGCCTTGATCGCAACCAGAAAAACCACAAGTCCAGCAATTAAAAATGGTTTTGCAACAAACAGATCAAAATTGATACTGGCTCCAACGGAGATGAAGAACAGCCCAAGAAGCAAACCCTTAAATGGCTGAATGTCACTTTCAAGTTCGTGACGGAATTCACTTTCAGCCAGCACTACGCCCGCAATAAAAGTACCCAGGGCCGGAGAAAGATTAACAGCCTCCATCAACAGGGCAATACTGATAATCAACCATAGCGCCGTTGCGGTGAAAATTTCCCGCAAACGCGTTTCGGCCATCAACCGCATCATGGGATTGAGCAAAAACCGCCCGGCAAGAATGACGGCACCGATCGCCAGCAGTATTACCAGCGTTGACGACCAGGCCGGTAATTCCTTCATTAAATTCAGAGAGTTGGAACCGGTCTCTATGTCAACAGGAACAGTCTTGGCTGTTGCGAGAAGTGGCAGCAATGCGAGTATGGGGATGATTGCAAGATCCTGAAACAATAACACCGAAAAAGAGGCGCGCCCGCCCTGGGTCGACATCCAGCCTTTTTCCTGCATCGTTTGCAAAATAATTGCAGTCGAAGAAGGAGCAGCAATCAGGCCAACAGCCAATGAAAACTTCCAGTCGAGCCCAAAAGCCATGGCAATTGCACAAACAAGGCCTGCAGTCAGGAAGAACTGCATCCCGCCCATACCAAAGAGGGATATTCGCATCCTCCACAGCAATATTGGCCGAAGTTCAAGACCAATGAGGAACAACATCATCACCACACCAAATTCAGCGAAATGCATAATGTCCTGTTCGACAGCCACAAACTCAAGACCAAAAGGCCCAATCCAAATTCCGGCAATTATGTAACCAAGAACAGATCCAAGGCCCAGCCTTTTGGCAATGGGTACAGATATAACAGCAGCACACAGATAGACAAAAGCCTGAAAAAGCAAAGTCTGTTCAATCATTGTGTGTCTGTCTCTCCTGCACTATGTAATTGTTTTTCTTGCAATTGCTCGACTAATTTACTTGGAGCGTTAGTTGGTGGTTAATGGGAACAAGAGGATTGAGAGCATCCATACCAAAAGCATTGTCTCTCAATCCCACTAAAATGTAGCGATAAACAGCGTCTAGAGATGTCATCCGCGAAGCATCAGCTCTGTCCGCATCAAACGTCACAAATGGCGGTAACCAGTTAAATTTACAAAACTGCATGGTCTGTCTTATGGGACTTATCAGTTGATCAAGCGGAATGACATTTGGCGGATCACCCAAATAGTCCGCCTCCATCCCCCCAAAACTTGCTGCAAGCATTACTTTCTTGCCAGTTAGCAAATGCGCCCCTTCGCCATAGGCAAAGCCTCGTTCCAGAACCAGCTCAAACCATTCCTTGACGAGAGCAGGAACTGAATACCAGTACATGGGGCACTGAAAAATAATGATATCGTGTGAAGAAAGCTTTGCCTGTTCCAGTTCAACATCAATCAGAAAATTGGGATATAATTCATACAGGTCGCAGACCGTGACCTTATCGAGCCCGCTTGCAGCCTCAAGCAATGCTGAATTCACGCGTGATTTTTGTAAAGCTGGATGTGCAAATTGAATAAGTATTGATGCCATACGCGTTCTCCCACATCGGGCAGGATAACGCGTAATGGTTTAGCAACACTTATACATTGCAGATAAATAATACTCTACATCCGGCGACATAATGAAGCAGAGTTCAGTCCACCCTGCTCCAACTATACTGCCAAATACCCTATTGACTGGAGGGCTGCCTGCGGACCGTTGCAACCCGAAATCTGTTTGCAACATATGCTGTGTCGGTGAGACTTGCGTTGCCTGCGGGATTAGCACCGCTCACATGAAAATCTGAATACGCGGCTGATTGATTGACATAAATACCCGATGTCAAGTTGACAGATAAGGGAGCTCCGGCAATGGCAAACGCGTCTGATGTATTTGCAATTACATCTTCACTGGTCGAATAGAGACTGGCAGTAATTGCACCCTGCTCCTTTGCAGAAGAGGAAGCCTGGCCAATCGCATCCTCGATATCATCACACGCAATTAAAAATGAAATCGGACCAAAACGCTCCTGCATGTAAGCGCCCTCGTTTTCGCTTTCAATCGCAATCAGGATCGGAGTTGCAGACCGTGCATCCTCCATGCCCTCAACGCTTCGGGATTGACGGATAACGTTACCAAGTTTTGCAGATTCCAAGATTCGCTCAAGTGTCTGCTCGCTTTGTACCGCGCCCAAAACTGCAGCGGCTCGCGCCGGGTCACCCAATAGTTTATCGATAGAAAATTTGATACTTTCCGCGATTTCATCAAAACTCTTATGGCCCTGATCCGTTTCAATTCCATTTTTGGGCACAAATATGTTCTGTGGGGCCGTACACATTTGGCCCGAATACAATGACAATGAAAATC
>JAESRR010000094.1 GCA_016764535.1 Cohaesibacteraceae bacterium
CCGCGGACAGGGCCAAGCCCACGCTCCATATTTGTTTGACATCGACACTCCTCTGGCCTGGGAGGCGGACGCAGGCGTAATTGGAGGTGGGTCGAAATGACAGCACCAATCATGACGGATGATCAGCGTCCGCTCAATCTTGAACAATTGAAAAAACGTGCCAAGGGTTTGTTAAAACAAATTCGGGATGGAGATCCACTTGCATATTCCCGTATAGGAATGAGCGAGAATGGGTCTGGAAATAAACCAGAACATATCAAAGCCGAATTCACTCTTGCAGACGCGCAGTTTGTGATTGCCCGGGAATTAAAACAAAGCAGCTGGACAAAGTTAAAAGAACATATTGCGGCTTACGATCGGGCAAAACAACTTGTAATAAACGACTCCGTTGCCGATGCGGATATAAGTACTGTACATATCCGCTGTGGGTCTGACATACAGCAGGGACTTCAGCTTGCCGGGTTACATGGAAAATTTATCGAATATTGTGATCCTGTTTGCCAGGGACCGGTGCGGGATCCATATGATATTCGCCAACGACAACAGTTCATAAAAACACTGGGCCAAGGGGCCGTAGGCCCGCCACCGCTGGGATCAGATCAATCGAGGCTGGAGCAGTCTCTTCTCGTTGATAGAATAGTGATATGGAGCGAACATGATCCATATGACGTGTTTGTGTTGGCAAGGTTGTGCAACTATTTCAGTTCCTGCATATCATTACCTCGACTTGAATTAATCTTTGCGGATACGTTTCCAGGCATCGAGCGTTTCAATGGTCTTGGACAATTATCCCCAACCGGTTTGAGATTACTGTGGGAACAGGCAAGGCAGGAAGTAACACCAAAGTTCTTGTCTGTTGGCCGAAGAGTGTGGCAGTCAATTTGTAATTCGGATCCAACAGAATTATCAAAATTGGCGAACAGCTCAATTAAGGATATGCAACCATTTACCCGTGCGGTGATGCGCTACATCCAGGAGTATCCATGGGTAGGCGACGGTCTGACACTAACAGAGCGGTTGGCTCTGGGTGCTATAAATGCTGGCGCGACAACACCTGGTGAGGTGTTTAGAGATCTGGTGGTCGCACGTGAGCCTCTTGTCTTCATAGGCGATGTGATGTTTTGGCCAATAATTCGGCGACTAGCTGGATCGAGCTGTCCATTTGTGGATATTCATCGCCCCGAACCCGGAATGCCCTGGTTCAAAACCAGTGTTGAATTGACCAGAGCTGGCGAACAAATACTGGATCCGTCAGAGCCGAATTCATCCTGGAAACGCCCGGGCGAGTACTGGCAGGGGGGCGTCAGGATTGATGAAAATTGCCCATGGCGCTATCAACTGGAAACCACGAGTTTGATCAAGGTAGTTTGATTGCTTATTCAGCTTTGGGGCGGAGGAATGCTTTTCCGTCCCGGTCAAACACATGACATAACGAACTTTCAATGACAATGGAGATGGAATCTCCCGCCTGCGATCTCGATTCTCCTGAAGATCTGATCACAATAATGGAGCCGTCGGACAGTTTGCAGTGTAATAAATGTGATTCCCCCAGTTCTTCACTAACAAAAACGGTGGCGGGTAGAGTGCCGGCGGATTCTGAAACTGTGAGATGTTCGGGTCGCATTCCAAGCGAAACAGTGTCGCCGGGCGCACATCCTGGATTTAACAATGGCACCATTTGCAGGACATTTCCCGGGAGATCCAGTATCAGGGAACCATCAGTAACCTCACGAACCGGAGCAGTAACAAAATTCATTTGAGGTGATCCGATAAAGCCTGCGACGAACCTGTTTTGCGGATGGTTATATAGATCAAGTGGCGAACCGACCTGCTCGATGCGGCCATCATTAAGTACGACAATTTTGTCAGCCAAAGTCATCGCTTCAACCTGGTCGTGGGTGACATACACCATTGTTGCCTGCATTTCCTGATGCAGCCGTGCAATCTCGATGCGCATTTGAACACGAAGTGATGCATCCAGATTGGAAAGAGGTTCATCGAATAGAAATACTTGCGGGTCGCGGACGATTGCTCTTCCTATGGCGACCCGCTGTCGTTGCCCACCAGACAATTGTTTGGGAAGGCGATCCAGTAACGGTGTTAGCTCAAGTATTTTGGCAGCGTTTAGCACTTTGGATTTAATGGTATCAGGATCGTTTTTGGCGAGTTTGAGACCGAAGGCCATATTGTCAAACGCAGTCATATGTGGGTACAGCGCATATGACTGGAACACCATTGCTATTTTTCGTTCTGCCGGGGCGGCCTCATTGACCCTCATTCCATTAATTGTGAGTTCGCCCGATGTGATGTCCTCAAGACCGGCAATGAGCCGAAGCAAAGTTGATTTCCCACAGCCGGATGGACCAACAAAGACCACAAATTCTTTATCCTCGATGGTCAGATCAATGCCATGAATGGTTTCTATTGCACCAAAACTCTTGGTGATCTGACGCAGAACTACGCTTGCCATGGAGTTTCCTGTTTCGGTTTGTCAGTTTTGCGCGCGAAAAATGCACTTCCAGGCTCCAGTATAATTTTAATGGTGTGAATCTCGTCGCAGAATCCAGAAGCAGATTGACCTGTGACATAATCATCCAGGACCAGGGTCTGTACACTTTCGCCCAGGTTAAAAGCGCAAAATACAGCGTCCTCCGAACTTTCGCGCCAAAATGCTATGACTGGCTCTTCGATATCTACAAACCGGATGGATCCCGTTTTTAATACCTGTTGAAGTTTACGCCAATTGAGGAATGTTCGTGTGCGATGCAAGACTGATTGCCGGTCGGTCTCCTGTCGTTCGACACTCAATTCCTGATGTGCCTTGCTTGTAGGCAGCCAGGGTTTAACATTGCCAAACCCTACCGTCGGATCATCTGCCCAGGGCATTGGCGTTCGGCAACCATCCCGGCTTGGCAATTCTGGCCAAAAGCGAATTCCATAGGGATCACGTAAATCTTCCCGCGCAATTGCAACATCGGGTAAGGCAAGTTCATCACCCTGATAGATGCAGGGCGTGCCGCGCAGACATGTCAAAAGAGCGATAAGGCATGGAGCAATATCTGACCGGTGTTCCAGCTGCCATCTTGTAATCACACGTTGAACATCGTGGTTGGAAAAGGCGTAGCTGGCCCACCCGTCACCAATGTTTTCTTCCATTCTGGAGACAACATCACGAATGTGTTTTGCAGAAAAACGGGATGAAAGAAGATCAAATGAGTAAGCCATGGATAGCCGTTGATCTTTTAGTGTATATGCAGCAGTCATCGTATACATGTTGGAGACAGCACCAAGCTCACCGACCGTAGCGGTGCCAGGATATTGATCCATCAGTTCACGTAGCCGGCCAATGAACGTCAGGTTTTCCGGCCGATTGATATTGTATTGCGGTATTTGAAATGAATAGGGATTGTTGTCAGGTATGCCGTTGACCGGTCCGTCTGCGTCGACTGACGGGTTGTTACGCAGTTGAGCATCATGAAAATACATATTGACTGTATCCAGACGAAACCCGTCTACTCCCCGATCCAGCCAGAACCTGGCAATATCAAGAGCTGCATCCTGAACATCAATGTTGTGAAAATTGAGATCAGGCTGACTGGCTAAAAAATTGTGCAGATAATACTGCCGCCGGTTTGTATCCCATTCCCATGCTGACCCTCCAAATATAGAAAGCCAGTTGTTGGGTGGTGTGCCATCAGTTTTCGCATTGGCCCAAACATACCAGTCATTTTTGGAGTTGGTATTGTTTGAACGTGATTGTTTGAACCATGCATGAATGTCGGATGTGTGGGATAACACAAGATCGATCATGACCCGAATGCCGAGGCCATGGGCCTTTTCCAGCAATGTATCGATGGAAGCAAGATCCCCAAACATTGGATCAACCTGGCAATGATCCGCAACGTCATAGCCAAAATCATCCATTGGCGAAGTGAAAAACGGCGACAGCCAAATCGCATCAACACCGAGGGAAGCAACATAATCGAGGCGGGAAGTTATTCCGGNCAGGTCACCGATGCCATCCCCTGTTGTGTCCTGGTAGGAACGAGGGTAAATTTGATAGATTACAGCACCACGCCACCAGTCTTCCTGATCAGCAAACTTCTTGTTTGCTGAAAGCTGGCGAAAATTTTGGGTCGTTTTTGCATAGTCCATTCTGTATTCCAGGGTTTTGTGGGTTATCCTTTCACCGCTCCAGCGGTGAGGCCTGATACAATTTTTCGTTGAAAAATCAAAACAAGAATGATGAGTGGCACAGTAACAATTACCGAGGCAGCCATAATACTGCCCCAGGGGACTTCAAACTCCGAAGCACCCGAGATTAGGGCAATGGCCACTGGCACAGTGCGCTGGGTATCATTGGAAATGAATGTGAGTGCGAGTAAAAACTCATTCCACGCAGCAATGAACGCAAGCAATCCGGTAGTGACCATCGCTGGCCACATGAGCGGCAAAAACACCTTGAAAATAATATCCAGAGGTGTTGCACCGTCGACAATCGCAGCTTCTTCAATTTCCAGAGGCAAAGCCCGCATAAAAGTAGTGAGCAGCCAGACGGTGAAAGGCAGAGTGAATATCATGTAGGAGAAGATCAAAGCCCAGGGAGTATTGTATATCCCCATCCAGCGAATGATCTCAAACAATCCTGCAAGCACGGCGATTTGTGGGAACATCGATACCGACAGAATGGTTAACAGTAATAACGTACGCCCTTTAAACCGTATCCGGGCGAGAGCATATGCGGCGGTGAGCGCGAGCAACAGTGACAGGACTACAACGCTGGTGGCCACAAAAACCGAATTAAGAATGTTTCGGACGAATGAACCTTCAGTCAATACATGGGCGTAGTTTTGGAGGCTGAATTCCTTTGGAAAATAGTCGATTGTAAACAGGGCCGTTCCCGATTTGAAACTCGTTAATATTGCATAATAAAAAGGGAATATTGAAATGACCACGATGACTGTCACAAGCACATAAAATGAAACCTCACGAACAAATTTGGGCATTTCAGCGCTCCTCATCAAAATTGAGGCCCACTATTTTCATATAGGCGATTGTGATGATGGCAATGATCAGAAATAACAATGTTGATGCGGCTGACCCATAAGCGAACTTGTCGAATTGAAACAGGTTTTCCTGAGCAAATACTGACATCGTTCGGGTTTTCTCGCTGTTTGGTGTCAGAACATAAATGAGATCAAATACTCGAAGAGCATCAAGCGCGCGAAATATCACTGCAACCAGTACGGCCGGTTTTATCAGCGGCAGGGTAACTTTAAAAAACACTTTAACCGGATGAACACCGTCAATTCGAGCGGCCTCATAAACGTCGCCCGGAACCATTTGAAGTCCGGCGAGGATCAAAAGAGCCATGAATGGTGTGGTTTTCCAGATGTCGACAATTAGCACTGCCACCATTGCAGTGTCTGGAGTTGCAGTCCAGGCAACCGGCTCGGCGATGAGATGCAAATTAAGAAGAATATCATTCAGGATACCAAATTGATCATGGAGCATCCATGCCCACATTTTAGCTGAAACGATTGTTGGTATTGCCCAGGGAATGAGAACCGCGGCCCTAACCAGACCGCGGCCTTTAAAATTAACGTTAAGTACAAGCGCGACAATTACACCAAAAATGGTCTCAAAAAACACCGAGACAAATGAAAACTTCAATGTATTCCATACTGACATCCACCATTGCTCGTCAGCCAACAGGCCAAAATATTCACCGTCACCATCTCCGTAGTCGACATACTCAAGATAATTTAAAATGCCGACCCATTGAGCTTCGTCCATACCGTCAAGGCGAGCATCGGTAAAACTGAAATAAATTGTTCTGAAGAGTGGCCATGCAGCGACCGCCGCCAGAATTAACAGCATGGGCGTCAAAAACAGCCAGGCTGATCTGGTGCGTTGGTTGGACAATCGGGATTGTGTAGGCATGGACGATAAACCGGATACCATAAAAAAAATTTAAGCTGCTGAAAGTGTAACCTGGGAAATCAAACCCTGAAAAAATGTTTCAGGGCTTGATCAATATGGTTATTTCCAGCCATCTCCTTTAAGACGTATCAATCTCGCTTCAAGTTTAGCGAGGTTTTTCTCGGCGGTTCCATTGCCGGACAAAGTATTATGCACGGCAGTCCAGAATTCCTTCGACACTTCATTATAGGAGCGCTTCGTTGGTGCAGATGGGCGAGGGACTGCGTTAAGAAACACACTTTTCCAGCGAGGAATAACCGGCTGTTGGCTCTTGATATCCGCATCATCATAAAGTGACTTGATAGTCGGTAGATTGGATAACAGAAGAGCATTTTGTTTCTGGACTTCAGTAGAACCCAGATATTTTACCAGTTCAATCGCCGCTTCCTGATGTTTTGAATATTTGGAAACTGCCAAATTCCAGCCACCAAGTGTTGCTGCAGAGCTATCTCCGCTTTTGCCAACAGGAAGGGTCGCAACATCGAATTTACCCTTAACCGCAGAATCCGCACTGTTTCCCAATGCGTAGGCATAGGGCCAGTTTCGCATAAATACGGCATTACCGGTTTGCCAAACGCCACGTGCATCTTCTTCCTGATAAGCCAGAACGCCTTTGGGCGAAATCGTTCCAATCCATGAAGCTGCCATGGTGAGCGCTTCAGCTGCTCTGGGATTGTTGATCGAGATGGTTCCGTCCGGCTCGACAATTTGGCCACCACCATTGGATTTTACCCATTCAAGCGCATCGCAGGTGAGACCCTCATATGCATTGCCCTGAAAAACAAAACCATGGATACCGCTGTTACCGGCAGAACGTTCCTTGTCCTGGATCAATTTGGCGGTACTTGCAAGTTCGGCCCAGCTGGCTGGCACTTTAGCGCCATGTTTTTCAAGCAGGTCTTTGCGATAATACAAGGCAGGCGCATCAGTGAATAATGGTAGCGCAACCAGTTTGCCGTTTACCGTCTGGGATTCAATGATTGCATCAAAATGATCGCCGACAACATCTTTGGTTGCCTGTGTCAAATCGACAAGATGTTTGGCAAGTTGAGGAGCCCAGATAACATCTGTACGATATATATCGATGTCAGCATTTTCAGCTGCCAACCACAATTTATACTGTCCAAACTGGTCAGTTGTTGACGATGGCATTGTCACAATCGAGACCTTATGACCGGATTTGGCCTCAAATGCGTCCAGTTGTGTACGCAGCATCTCTATGCTCTTGCCAGTTGCCCCCGCAACAATTGCAAGTTCCGCAGCAAATGCTGTTGTAGTCATCAAGCTTCCCAGGGCAATACCCGCAGACAGCGCAATGATCGCAGTTGAACGTTTCATCCCGTTTCCTCCCGTTTAAAATAATCAAAAGGTGTATCAACCCGTAGTGCCAGTGATAACAGGTGTTGATTTTCCAGGCTCAAAAAGCGATACACACGCTTCGAAATAGAAAAATCCAAAGCGCTTTGAATAATTGTGAGACTGACTCGGGAATTGAATTGAGTCAAGAATGTTTTAATTTTTGGCTGGAATATGCACAAAGTGGCCCGGATGACGAAATGAAATATAGTTCTAGCATCAATCTGTCAGAGTGATACCAAGTCAACAATAGAAGCGCTTTGGAAGTTCGAAGTGTTGACTTTTTCAGTAATGTTGCGACAACAGTTTTATGAATTTGAAAGATTTGGCAACACATTTGGGCCTGTCCCAAACCACAGTGAGCCGCGCTCTAAACGGGTTTCCCGAGGTTGGAGCAAAAACGCGCAAGCGAGTGCATGAAGCGGCAGAAAAATTTCACTACCGGCCGAATTCAAATGCGAAACGACTTGCGACCGGCAAGGCACGTACGATTGGAATTATATTTCCAAGTGAACGTAATTTGCTTATCGAACCGTTATTCGGCGAGTTCCTCGGTGGCCTGGGTTCATTTGTTATGGAACACGAGTACGAGATTGCTATTACGCCGACCACTTCTGTAAGGGAGCTTGATGCATATGCGGCCATGGCCAGATCCGGGCGGGTCGACGGTTTGATAGTAAGTTCCCCGGTCGTAAAAGACCCAAGAGTAGCTTTTCT
>JAESRR010000286.1 GCA_016764535.1 Cohaesibacteraceae bacterium
ACGGCGGATAGAAATTACCATTTCGAGTTCGAAGGGTTTCGCCATTTTTTCGACCAGCATGCCGTCGATTTTGGCATTCGGTGCATGGGCGGTGATTGCCGCTTCGATTTCCTGCCACGCACTTGCTAAATCAGCTTCGGTTTTTAAATTGACATGGACGCCCCCCATATCACTCTTATGAGCGATTTCAGCAGCTTGAACTTTTATTACGATTGGATATCCGATCTTTTCGGCAATCTGCTTTGCAGCTTCAAGATCGCTTGCAAGCGAACCTTCCGGCGTCGGAATACCTAAATCGCGCAAAATTTCTTTGCCCAGATGTTCCGCAATAAATTGTGGCTCACCCTTCGAAGCCGCCTGTTGCAAACCTTCAGAATGAAGACCAGGTGCACGTCGGGTTTGCATCAAGTGAGAAAATGCTCGCAATGCCCGTTCCGGTGAACGGAAAAATGGAACGCCACTTCGGGCGATGTCTTCCATGAACTCATCTGACAACGGAACGTTATCACCCAGAAATGTCAGGGCTACCGGCTTTGTTGCTTTCAACAGGACTGGTTTTAACGAGGTCCATTTAGCCATGACCTGCGYYGRWTTGCCGCCCATTGCAGCGATAGCGCCGTTCCGGGACATGATTGATATCAATCCCTTCCATGGCAAGCCGTTCCTGCTTCCAGTGGAATTAAACATCGATCCGGCCAAATCAAGAACWGGCTCCAGAACATGGGGCCTGATCGCCAATCTGTTTAAGCGCCGGGCTCGCGACCCATGGGAGCGMAAATACCGTTTGAGCAGGCTTTCCCGKYTKGCGTGGCTGTTAAGYCGGATARTCAACAAATGGGGATTGATCCTTGTAATCGCMTTTGCAATCTCGCCCATCGGKCCACATCTGCGCACAAGCTACAAATACCGCCAATACGGATCAAAYGGTTCCCGGGTRTTTCTCAACTGCACYTATCTGGGCTCACGCGGKTTTATCAAWCCMGATGTYCCGTACACCTGTCCAYTGCTTGTGTTCATTGATTCCAGAACMGGGAGATAGYCATGACAAATCAATCTGCGAGCAATCAAACAGACCAGGGTTTCATCGCCCATTTTGGTCATCGGGCATTCAATGAGCGGTTTTTGCCGCAAGCAAACACTGCGTCGATACCCGATGYTGTGAGCGCTCCGTGGTTGTCGAACAAAGCAATAGAAAAACTTCCCGCTGTCAGACGGGAGTTTGATCGTAATCGCGATCCCTTCATTGCAGCGCAATCACACGATCTTACAAAATCAGAGGCCGAGCGCCGCGAAGGTCAAACCGGRCGYGGMTCAAAGATGGTSAAGCAGGATCGACCCAAAGCCAATCTAAATCCACCGAAGCAAACCCGAAAGGCCGTCGATAACAACCAGTTTAAGAGCCGATGGCTCAGTGAAAGCCGTGATGCAGCCATGGCACAACACAGGGAGGCAATACAAACAGAACCACAGCAACGCACAGTATCTATTGAGTATAAATCACCTGAACTTTAAGCAACGTTGAGTACAAATAGGAATAAATACATAAATATCTTGATTTATACTTAAAGTTGTGATACAATTCCTATCAACTATGACTATAACTCAACAAAAAGGAAAACAAAATGACGACTAACACAAACAACCCACCAATCGAAACCCTCAGAGATGGAGCGGTTTCAGCCAAAATTTGGCGTAACATCACAAAGAAGGGCAATCCCGCGTATTCTGTGACGTTCCAGCGCACCTATACTGATCCGGCAACCAAACAAATCTCTGAATCCAGATCGTTCCGTGGCACGGATATTCTCAAAGTGCCGCAGCTTGCCAGCGAAGCCTATCGGAGCATTGGAAAAATGCGTCAGATGGATCGGGACCTTGCTTCACAACACGATAAATCACCTACACAGGACACAGATCAATGTCAGCTGGGGCTTTCGCAACAACGTGATGCAGCTATGGAAACTGCAGCACCAGCACAGCAACCACCTACCGATCAAACACCCGTATATGAGCGGTAAAAGCTGATGTTTATCGCATTAAATACTGGGATCGGGAGCATAAAACGACTATACTGTTCAGTATATGTTCCCGGTCCTCAATATGGAGATAGAGATGTAAATCCATCCCGTAAAGGACGAAAGGAACACTTGTGACAGATACAATCAACCATCAACAGGAGACGCAGGAACAAAGCCTGACGACAAAAACCCCGCTGCAAAAACCATCATTGGGTATTGATGTCGACTATTATCAATCGATCATTGATGATCCGGATGTCTCAAAGGCACGCAAACGCGAACTGATTGAAATCATCGGCAGTATTGTACTGAGCTTTATCGATCTGGGATTTGGCGTCCATACAGTACAGCTCGCGCAAGAGGAAAAACACAATTCAGAAAAGGAGAAGCTTTTAGAAAGGAGCGATATATGACCCACCACCGGAATAATCAAAATACACAACAGGAAACACAAAAGGACACCCAACACAGTACGCCAACCAAAGCGGTGATTTATTGCCGTGTATCCAGTCCCAGACAGGTAAAACAGGGGCAGGGACTACAATCCCAGGATACAAGATGCCGTGAATACGCCAAAGCTCGTGGCTATGACGTGATTGAAACTTTCCATGAACGCGCCGTTTCGGGCGGGCTTCTGGATCGTCCGGCATTCAATACAATGCTCGAATACATCAAACAGCTCAACAGCAATGGTATTGTTGTTGTTATTGACGATATCAGCCGCTTTGCGCGTGACATTGAAAGTCACTGGACATTACGCCGGACCTTAAAGGACACTGGCGGAACGCTTGAAAGTCCTTCAATCGAGTTTGGTGAGGATTCCGATTCCATTCTGATCGAGAACCTTCTTGCCTCTGTCTCCCAGCATCAACGCCAGAAGAATGCCGAGCAGGTCAAGAACCGTATGCGGGCTCGTGCATTGGGTGGCTATTGGCCGTTCTCCTCACCTCCGGGATATGTGCATGAAACTGTAGCAGGACATGGCAAGCTACTGGTTCGAAGTGAACCGATGGCGAGTATTATCGAGGAAGCCTTGAAAGGCTTTGCATCTGGCCGTTTTGAAACCCAGGCTGAAGTAAAACGCTATCTGGAAAGCCAGCCCGATTTTATTTACAAAACCAAAAAGGGTGAAGTTCGTTATGAAGAAGTCATCCGGCTTTTAACACGTGTTTTATATGCAGGTTTCGTTGAAAAGCCCGAATGGGATGTCTCCCTCCGCCAAGGTCGTCACAAAGGCCTGATCACGCTGGAGGAATACGAACGCATTCAAAAGCGCATTCAATCTGCAGCAAGGGCACCAGCCCGCAAGGATATCAATGCAGCATTTCCATTACGCGGCTTTATCACCTGCGCCGATTGCGACAATCCACTGACCTCCTGCTGGTCAAAGAGCAAAACAGGAAAGAAACACCCTTATTACATGTGCTTCAAGAAGGGCTGTGAGGCGTATCGAAAATCCATTCGGCGTGATGATCTGGAAAGCGCATTTGAAGCGCTCCTCACACAACTACAGCCCTCTCACAAGCTGGTACAATACCTAACTGTGATCTTCCGTCATGAATGGGACAAGCGACTTAAAGGACTGGATGACATCAAATCAACGCTTCGTCGCGAACTGACCAAAACAGAAAACCAGATTGAAACTCTTGTGAATAGAATTGTGGACACAAACAACACCAGCGTCATCACAGCCTATGAGCAAAAAATCATGGTTCTGGAAAAACAAAAGCTGATTGCGCAGGAAAAACTGCAAAATAGAGCCAAACCCCAACGCACATTCGATGAAATGTTCGAACTCGCTCTAAATTTCCTGTCAAACCC
The DNA here is from genome assembly GCA_016764535.1 of Cohaesibacteraceae bacterium. Taxonomy (GTDB): domain Bacteria; phylum Pseudomonadota; class Alphaproteobacteria; order Rhizobiales; family Cohaesibacteraceae; genus JAESRR01. The sequence goes on from JAESRR010000286.1 coordinate 3,840, forward strand.
TTGTAAACTCTGGCATTCCGAACACCTTGAAGACAAGAGAACAGTCCTTAAACTGGCCTTTGAACAACGTCTTGTATACTGCCGGAATGAAGGACTTCGAACCCCGAAAACTGCCTTGCCATTCAATATGTTAGGAGACAATTACATGGGTATTGAAAAAATGGCGGAGAGGGTGGGATTTGAACCCACGGTACGCTTGCACGCACGCTGGTTTTCAAGACCAGTGCATTCAACCACTCTGCCACCTCTCCGCAGCAAGTGCCTTCATTTGCGATAGTACGGGAGGAAAAGCAAGCCCCTAATGCATGTGCATCCACAAGCTAGTTGGCTGTCAGCTCTCACAGGGAATTTGTTAGGGAATGGTTAACTGCAAACAAATGAATTTGCCGGAGCTGCCACAAATTAGACAGGTTTTCAGCACATTGCAGGTAATTAATCATATAAAATATTTTTGGGACAATAATTATAACAAGCAACAATAGGTCTATCCAAAACGGTTCAACCATCGGGTAGAGCAACAATGTTGTGTGTGAGGTGGAATGACGGGGTCCGGATCAAAATTGGATTGTGGGTCAGTACCTGCGTTAAAACGGTTCCTGGTTGCAGCAGTGCTGGGATTTTCGGTATCTGCCTGTGGCACCACCTCTGTACAAAAAAGCACAGTGGATAAAAAGTATGGCGTAACCGCCAGTAAAAGAATAGTTGCCGAGGGCAAAAAAGTTCCCAAAGGCGGCGGATATTACAAAGTTGGCAAACCTTATAAAATTGCCGGAAAATGGTATCATCCCAAAGAAGATAAAAATTATACAGCTGTTGGCATGGCATCCTGGTATGGGGAAGCTTTTCACGGTCGCATGACCGCCAATGGCGAACTTTACGACATGAACACGCTCACAGCGGCACACCCGACACTGCCGTTACCCAGTTATGTCCGCGTCACCAATTTGTCCAACAAACGTTCCGTTGTGGTACGGGTAAATGACAGAGGACCATATGCTCATAAACGGGTCATTGACATGTCAAAAAAGGCAGCAGAGATGCTGGACTTCCAGAATAAAGGCATCACGAAAGTCAAAGTTGAATATGTTGGACGCGCCCGAATGGATGGCCTTGATCACCAAATGCTGGTCGCATCCTTCAGGGGTCCTGGTGCGAGTGGGACAAGTTCGCCCGATATTATGTTGGCACAAACCAAACCACGGGCAACTCCCGTTCGGGAACAGGTTCCGTTATTGGCATTAGTGTCTCCCAGGCGTCAGCCCGCCAGAGCAGGGTATTCACTTTTTTCCGACACCTTCAAACCTGCTTTCACAAAACCAACATTGCCAACGACCAACATTGATTTAACCGGGGCAGGGCGGTCTGTCTCGAATGCTGTAAAATTGGGCAGCTATGTGCGCTCCGGCCCACTGGGGCTACGCATGCAAAATGTTGTTCCAGCACCTGTGTCCTTATTACCTTCCGCGTTATCTCTATATGCAGGGTCTTTAAGAGCCAGCAAAGGTCATGATGCCATCCGAACACACATTTTTGCTCTTTCAAAAAACAAATCTGATACCAAACTCAACACGACCAACCCGGGCCACATTCATATATTGGGAAAGATTCCCGCAAAAGCTGACCGTATGGATGTCTTGTCCGCGGTTGCCAGACTTGGTGCTCTGGCTTATGATCGACATCATGATATTGTGATGTTGACAGCTCTGAAACCGGGCGTTTCATCCCGGGATGTTGATGAATTGGCCAATTTACTTGAATTTGGAAGCTGAATTCCGATCGTACCTTCATCCCGGTGAACTTTAATAGCCCAAAGCCCTTGTATCGCCAGTTGATTTCCATAGTAGATGACTGGTACTTCTGTGGGGAGGGCAGTTTGTGGAGGACGCGGTGTTGAGGTTATTTCTCAAATTATATCAATATGTTTGTAGTATCGGGAACAAATTGCATAACAACAGGTATTGTGTCCTGTCCGGTTTCAATCTGGTTCTGATATTTGCATTTTTTGCCATTAGTCCGTCTTCTTCGGAGGCCCGTTCGTTTGCTACCAAGGCCAAATTTGCCATTTTAATGGATGCAAATTCCGGCTCGATTATGTTTGAAAAAAATGCAGACGAGCTGATGTCGCCGGCCAGCATGGCAAAATTGATGACGGTTGAAGTCGTGTTTGATCTCTTGTCACGAGGAGAATTGTCGCTTTCGGACAAGTTCCATATTTCTGAAGACGCCTGGCGTCGCGGCGGAACCTCTTCGGGAGGATCCACAATGTTTGCAGAACTTAACTCATCGATCCCACTGGAAGATCTTTTGCGCGGTGTGATCATTCAGTCAGGAAATGACGCCTGCATAGCAATCGCTGAAGGTATTGCCGGTAACGAGGAAACCTTTGCCGAACTCATGAATTCCCGGGCCCAGGAGATTGGATTGAAAAATTCAACATTCCGCACCTCAACAGGCCTGCCTCATCCAGAGCAACGTGTAACCGCACGGGACCTTGCCAAATTGGCAAGGCACATCATTGATACTTATCCTGAAATGTATCAAATGTTTTCCGAACCCGATTTTACCTGGAATAAAATCAAACAAAGAAACAGAAACCCGTTGTTAACCCAGGATGTGGGCGCCGATGGTCTGAAAACCGGTCATACAGAAGAAAGCGGTTATGGGCTTGTCGGAAGTGCTCTGGTTAATGATCAGCGCTTGATTATGGTTCTGAACGGCATGCGTTCCAAAGGCGATAGATCTACTGAATCACGTAAACTGCTTGACTGGGGCTTCAGAGCTTTTAAATCCCACATTATTTTTCATGAAAATGAAGTGGTGGGAAAAGCCAAGGTATTCAACGGCACCGTTGGTTTGGTACCTTTGGTAGCGAAAGGAACCGTTGCAATACTTCTTCCCAAATCCAGCAGGGCCAGAGTGAAAGCCAAAATTCACTATCAAGGTCCATTGGTAGCTCCGTTTGAAGCAGGAGAACAAGTGGCTACGCTTAAAATTTGGGTCGGCGGCAGATTGACACAGGAAACGCCTCTGTATACCGATGAAGAAGTTAAGGTAGGAACCATGCAACAACGTGCAATGGATGGACTGCTGGAACTGACTTTGGGTTGGCTCTAGCCAACAGAAGGCGGGCAGGAAGTTTGAAAGGCAAATTCATCACCTTTGAAGGTGGTGAGGCGGTTGGCAAATCGACACAAATCTCGCGCCTCGCAAGACATCTTGTAGATAACAATATTGATGTTGTTACAACCCGCGAACCTGGAGGTTCCGCAGGTGCCGAAATCATGCGGCATATTCTGAAAACCGGAGCAGCGAGAGCCATGGGCCTTGATGATTTTGGCGAGGCATTGTTGTTCGCTGCAGCACGTGCCGATCATGTTGATGTTACAATAAGACCGGCTCTTGAAAGTGGTCAGTGGGTTTTATGTGATCGTTTTGTTGATTCAACCCGGGTTTATCAGGGTACCAGTGGAAAATTGACCAAACACGTACTGGATCGACTGGAGCATGTTGCAACAGCTGGCTTGATGCCCGACCTGACATTGTTACTTGATCTTCGAGCAGACATTGGCATTGCACGAGCAAAAACACGCCGTGAAGCCACAAATGAGGTTACGGATCGTTTTGAAGCGGAAGATCTGAAAATTCAGGAAAAGTGGCGTCAAACCTATCTGGATATCGCGCGTAAAAACCGAAAGCGATTTGAAGTTATTGATGCATCACGCTCGATCGACAACATTGGCATTGAAATCTGGTCTGTAGTGAAGAACAGGTATATTGAAAACCAATTCAGCAAAGTTAAAGATTAATGGCCAAGCTGGACAATAACGTCCCCGGATTTGACGTTCTGGATGGATTTGATGCTCCCTGGCAGCAAAATTCATTGTTTGG
>JAESRR010000287.1 GCA_016764535.1 Cohaesibacteraceae bacterium
AAATCCAGCTGCGAATAGAGCTCTGGCAGCTAAAAATCCATTGGGATCCCGGGACTGCGGTTCCCATACCGGTCCAGGAGACATAAAGACCCGTGCAAACTCACTGGCAGAACCTGTAACCATCTCTCCAAAAGGCGGATATTGCTTTTGAAATTCCATTAATTCGGGTTTGCGCAATACCGGYAGTGTGTTCAGTTTYTCRCGACWGTTAATYTCYYCGGGWKTGATATCYGARAGAAAGCGCYYCCATCCAGGAGCCKYTGMYWTGGCAAAWTTYAARAAWTCCGGCAGCCGTGAAAAYARCKCTGYCTCGCGTTCWTCGMTGGAACGGGTTTCTTTGTCATCGTAATAACTGGACATCGTATCTGTAGTATCCGGCGTTCATTAATTGTCACAGCAAAATTGCCAATTGGAATTGTATCAGGCCAGCCAGCGTTTACGGCGTTTGTAATGTTTTCCGTCACGGAATGATTTTCGGCCTTCACCGCCCATACCCAGATAGAATTCTTTTACATCGGCATTTTCGCGCAGCGATTTGGCTTCACCATCAAGTACTACACGCCCACTTTCCAGAATATAGCCATAGGTCGCATATTTAAGGGCTACATTTGTATTCTGCTCGGCCAGCAAAAATGAAACACCTTCATTTTGATTTAGATCCCGAACGATTTCAAATATTTCTTCAACCAGCTGCGGCGCCAAACCCATTGATGGTTCATCCAGAAGAATCATTTCAGGGCGTGACATCAAAGCACGGCCAATGGCGCACATTTGTTGTTCGCCACCCGATGTATAACCGGCCTGACTGGATTTTCTTTCACGCAGTCTGGGAAAATAATTATAGACCATTTCGAGGTCTCTTTTGATGGCAGCATTGCCATCTTTTCTAGTGTAGGCACCGGTCATTAAATTTTCTTCGATGGTTAAATGCCCGAAACAATGACGGCCTTCCATGACTTGAATACAGCCACGTTTTACAAGTTCACTTGGATTTAGATTTTCAATCTGTTCACCATTAAAGACAATTGAACCCTTGGTTACATCCCCGCGCTCAGCACCCAGCAAATTGGATATTGCTTTTAACGTCGTGGTTTTGCCAGCACCGTTTGCGCCAAGAAGGGCAACRATGCCCCCTCTTGGAACTGTGAGCGACACACCTTTCAATACAAGGATCACATGATCGTATATGACCTCGATATTATTGACTTCAAGGATAGTCCCGTTCGTTGCGTCGCTCACTATCGTGTCTCCCAATTCAGTTTTGGGTTATTTATTCACCAATTGCCTAGTTGCAATCGCGTGGTGTGATGTTGTTTTCAGCAGCATATGCTGCGGAGTCTGCTGCAATCAATGGAGCAGTAACGTCATCAAGCGGGGCAACAAAATCAGTAATGATGTTCCACTTTTTAGCCGATGCATCCCACTGTTGAACAGCAATGGAGCTGGAACCACGGTGATCAGCGCAAGAAAGTGTTACCGGTCCGGTAAATCCTGCAAGACCAAGTTCAGCCCATTTATCTTCAGTGATATTCAATGCTTCAAGACCATCACGAACCTGGGCCGGTGTTGGCTCTTTGGTATTATGTATGGACATTGCATTCTTGATAGCTTCACTCACCAGCACACCGGCAAAAATACCGCGATTGTAATGAGTTTCACCGATACGGGCCGCATAGGACTGATCGATTGCTACACCTTTTTCATACACATGTTTCGTGATATCGGCATGTACAGCAAAATCAGAACCCACTGCATTAAATGCAAGTGCCTTGTAGCCGTCTGCTGCTGCGCCTGCTGGAAGCACATCGTTTTCGCCACCTGACCACCAGATGCCGAGGAAATGATCCATCGGGAACCGGATAGACGAAGCTTCCTTGATTGCAACCTGGTTCATAACACCCCAGCCCCACATGAACACCCAGTCAGGTTTGTTCCGGCGGATCTGCAGCCACGTTGCTTTTTGTTCCTGACCTGGATGGTCAACCGGCAACAACATCAATTCAAAACCGCGCTGTTTTGCCATGGCTTCAAGCGTACGGATTGGTTCCTTGCCATATGCAGAATTGTGATAAACAAGGGCAATTTTTTTGCCTTTAAGATCACCATCAATATCTGTCGCATGTTTAACAGCAACCGTAGCGCCGTCCCAGTATGTAGCAGGCGGGTTGAAGATATATTCAAATACCTTGCCGTTACGAGCCGAAGTACGACCATAACCAATTGTTACCAGGGGAATTTTGTCAGCTGTAACTTTTGGAATCAACTGATAGGTAATGCCGGTTGAAAGCGGCATATAAACAAGAGCGCCTGAACCGGCATTCTTGGTTTTTTCGTAGCACTCAACACCCTTCTTGGTGTTGTAGCCGGTTTCGCAAGCAATCACATTTACTTTGACACCATTGATGCCGCCATCACGCTGATTTAGCATGTTGAAGTAGTCATGATAACCATTTGCATAGGGAATTCCGCCAGGAGCATATGGTCCTGTACGATAGTCGAGTGACGGCAATGTCAGCTCATAGGCAGATGCTGCCGTAGGTGCAGCAATAGCAACAGCAAGGATTGCTGCGGCAAATTTGGCCTTCGAGAAATTCATATTTTCTTTCCTCCAGATGAGATGCCGTCCCGGTTTTTGGTCTTATCGGCACCAAATAGTTTATATCAGGTAATTCCGTTCCCTAATGCGGGAACGGCCAAAGTCTCATTTTTTCCTTCAAGATTTGCCAAAGGCGAGCAAGCCCATGTGGCTCTACAATCAGGAAAATAATAATCAGAGCACCAACAATGATGACTTGCATATGCTCTGAAAACGCAGTGGAAAGTCCAAGCATATCAACCATGAAGTTCTTAAGTACAATTGGCAATAGCCAAAGAAAACCAGCACCTAAAAACGCTCCAAGTATTGAGCCCAGACCACCAATAATAACCATAAACAGAATTTGAAAAGACTGATCGATCCCAAACGCTTCCGTAGGTTCGGCAGCGCCAAGCCAGACGCCAAAATACAGCGCTCCACCCATCCCGATAAGAAAGGACGAAAAGGCGAATGCGGATAGTTTGGCATAGACCGGTCGTACGCCGATTAACTCGGCGGCAATATCCATATCACGGATGGCCATCCAGCTTCGACCAATACGACCACGTACTACGTTTTTGGTCGCAAGAGCAGTAATCACAACGATACACAGGCAAAAATAATATTTGTACAGGACGCTGGCACTTGGGCCTGTAACGGGGAACATAAAGGCCGTTCGTTCCGGTGCGGATATTTGGCCTGTCGCCGAATAGTTGTAGAACCACTCAACCTTATTGAATAACCAAATCAGAAAGAATTGGGCAGCCAGTGTTGCAACCGCAAGGTAAAAGCCCTTGATACGTAACGATGGCAATCCGAACATCATGCCAACAAGCGCTGTCATCAAGCCTGAGAGAATGACCACTATGGTAAAGTCAAGCCCCGGGAAACTCGTCATTAGCTTAAAAGATGCATACGAACCAACTGCCATAAACGCAGCCGTGCCCAACGATATCTGACCACAATATCCAACAAGGATATTTAACCCCAAAGCAATCAAGGAATAAATCAGGAACGGTATGAGGATCGCATTTCCCCAATAGTCATCCATAATCAACGGGGCTGCCAGGAACGCCAGACCGAGAATAATGTAAATGCCCCAACGGTCCTGGGCAATTGGAAATATTGCCTGGTCGTCCGCGTAATTTGTCTTGAATTGACCTGTCTCACGATAGAACATCGCTTAAACCCTTTCGATGATCTTTTCGCCAAACAGCCCCTGAGGCCGTATCAGCAGGAAGGCAAGTGCCAACATGTAGGCAAACCAGTTTTCAACGGCACCGCCCACGAGAGGTCCCATATAAACTTCAGCAAGTTTTTCACCCACACCAATAATCAGGCCACCAACAATTGCTCCTGGAATTGACGTGAAACCGCCAAGAATAAGAACCGGTAATGCCTTGAGCGCTATTAGGGATAGAGAGAATTGGACGCCGGATTTTGTACCCCAAACCACTCCTGCGACCAGCGCTACAATACCCGCTACAGACCAGACAATAACCCAGATAGTTCGAAGGGATATACCAACGGATAAAGCCGCCTGATGATCATCTGCCACTGCCCGCAGGGCACGGCCAATTCTGGTTTTCTGGAAGAATATCGCCAGCACACCAACCAGCACTGCGGCAATAACTGCCGCAAAAATTTCAAGTTTTTCAATGTAGAAATTATGCGTATCGAGGAGCCAGTCAACAGCACCCTGTGGCAAACCAATATCGAGTACCTTGACATCGGATCCCCAGATAATATCGCCCGAACCTTCAAGCACATAGGCAAGGCCGATTGTTGCCATGAACAAAATTATCGGATCCTGATTGATCAAATGACGCAATACAAGTCGTTCTATCAACCAGGCAAGCGCGATCATGACGCCGATAGTCAAAGGGATCGCAACCCATGCCGGCCAGCCGGTCTTTTCCATTATGCCCGCAAGGGTGAGAGCCGCAAAAAGACACATAACACCCTGGGCAAAATTAAATACACCCGAGGCCTTAAAAATAAGGACAAAACCAAGAGCAACAAGCGCATACATTACACCGGCCAGAAGCCCTGTAACGATGACTTCAAGTAAAAACAGATCAAAGGCCATGGATTTGCCTCTCCGAGCAGGACACGCGACTATCAAACAACTTCATTAGTGACTTACTCCAAGATAGGCGTCGATCACAGCTTGGCTGGACTGCACTTCTTTGGGTGCTCCATCTGCAATCTTGCGTCCATAATCAAGAACAACAACACGATCAGACAGATCCATTACCACGCCCATATCATGTTCGATAAGTGCGATTGTGGTCCCGTATTGATCATTCACATCAAGGATGAACCGGGACATATCCGTTTTTTCCTCAATATTCATTCCAGCCATTGGCTCATCAAGCAAAAGCAATTCAGGTTCCATGGCGAGCGCCCGTGCCAGTTCAACCCGCTTTTGCAATCCGTATGGCAAGCGACCAACCGGGGTCCGCCGAATGTGCTGAATTTCCAGAAACTCGATAATTTCCTCAACCTTTTCACGATTGGCGATCTCTTCTTTCAAAGCAGGTCCAACACGCAGGCACTGCCAGAAGAAGTTGGTTTTCATCTTCAGACCTCGACCGGTCATGATGTTATCAAGCGTTGACATTCCCTTGAACAACGCAACGTTCTGAAATGTGCGGGCAATACCATTACTTGCAGCTTCATACGGCTTCATTTTACGCCGTACCTTGCCACGCCATGTGATCGTGCCTTCCTGCGGATGATAAAACCCGTTGATGACATTCAGCATGGAAGTTTTGCCTGCCCCATTGGGACCAATGATGGCGCGGATTTCACCCTTTTTGATATTAAAGGATATATCCGAAATAGCTTTGACACCGCCAAAACTTAACGAAACATGATCAAGCGATATCAAAACATCCTGATCACTCTGACTTGAAGTATCGAAGGCAGTCGTGGAATTTACAGAACTGTGCATATTCATTCCGCCGCCTCGGATTTACGTTCCACAGCTGCAAAACGTTTTGCATTCATAATTTTCAAATGGCCCTTGATCGACCCGGTGCGTCCATCTTCAAATGTGACCTGGGTTGTGGTGTGGATGTCTTCGGAACCATCGTATAATGCCTCAATCAAATCATCATACCGTTCTGCAATGAACCGCCTGCGGACTTTCAATGTTCGCGTCAATTCACCGTCATCAGCATCAAGTTCCTTGTGCAATATCAGGAATTTTGCAATCTGGGACCCGGACATTAGACTCTCGCTCGAAAGACTCTCGTTCACTTCTTCAATGTGCGATCTGATCATGTCGTAAACTTGTGCGTGAGCTGCAAGTTCCTGATAAGATGCATATGCGATGTTGTGCCGCTCGGCCCAGTTTCCCACCGCCACCAGATCTATATTGATGAAACAGGTGCATTCTTCCCTGTCGCGACCAAAGGTGACAACTTCCTTGATGTTGGGAAAAAACTTCAGCTTGTTTTCGATATATTTGGGTGCAAACAGCGACCCGTCATTGAGCTTGCCAACGTCTTTGGCCCGGTCAATGATTTTTAAATGTCCGGTATCATCAAAGAAACCGGCATCACCCGACAATACCCAGCCATCTTCGGTTTTGGTTTCTTTGGTGGCTTTCTCGTTCTTGAAATAGGACTGGAAAACACCAGGACCACGAAACAGTACTTCACCATCGTCCGAGATTTTAATCTCTACTTCCGGCGCAGGGATGCCCACAGTGTCGGGTTTGATTTCACCGTCAGGCTGAACCGTCACATAGATACTTGCTTCAGTCTGCCCATAAAGCTGTTTGAGATTGATCCCGAGGGATCTGTAAAAGCTAAAAATTTCCGGCCCGATWGCTTCRCCAGCKGTRTATCCCACYCGTACTTTCGACATTCCAAGTACGTTTTTWAGCGGWCCATAAATTGCGAAATCTCCAAGCATATAAGCCAGGCGCTTTAGCAACGGAACCTTTTCACCGTTGAGGATCTTCTCGCCAACTTCTTTGGCAAGGCGAATGTAATAGTGAAACAGTTTTTGCGTAATCCGGTCAGCATCCTCCATCCGGATCATGACAGTTGTGAGAACCCGCTCAAATATACTGGGCGGCGCAAACAAAAAGGTGGGCCCTATTTCACGCATGTCATGCATCATTGTTTCTGCATTCTCGGGACATGATATGCAAAATCCGGCGACATAGGACTGACAATAAGAAAAAATGTGATCGCCCACCCACGCCATGGGCAAATAAGCCAGTACTTCATCTTTTTCGGTTAGATTATCAAACTTGCAAGCATTTAGCGCACTCACCACTGTATTTTCAAAACTAAGGATGACACCCTTGGGTCGCCCGGTCGTACCGGACGTATAAAGCATCACAGCGGTGTCAGTGCGTTTTCCTCTGGCAATTCCATCAAGCCAGCTTTTCTCCAGAGCGGTGTCATTTGCCAGCGCAGTCAGACCTGCTTGCTGAACTACTTCAAACGAATGCAATTTGGTATGATCATAATCACGAAGACCGCGCTTATCGTCATAGACAATATGCTGCAGGCCTGGCAGATTTTCTGAAATCTCCAGAACCTTGTCGACCTGTTCCTGATTTTCACAGACCACAATTTTTGCTTCAGCATGCTCCAGAACATATGACATCTCTTCGGCAACTGCATCCGCGTAAACCGGAACGGGGATACATCCGATAGCCTGGGCTGCGGCGATGGTCCAATAAAGCCTTGGTCGATTTGCTCCCACGATAGCGATACGATCACCGCTCACCAGGCCAAGTTGTTTTAAACCGAGTGAATATGGACGCACTTCCTCAAGCACTTCGCTCCATGTCCAGGATTGCCAAATACCATATTCTTTTTCCCGAATGGCTGGCCGATCAGCCCACTGGCGTGCGTTTCGCAACAATATCCCTGGAAAAGTTACAAGGCTTGCGTCGGCGGAAGAGCCCGCTGATGACATACGTATTTCCCCATTTCCCGTTTCAGGTGTCTCGTTTTTTGGTGATTAAACCGGACACTACGACTCAAATCAAACGCTGGTTTGTCCGCCTAGTCAAAGAGCTAGGACAGGACATGCCTGATGCGCTGTGCGCAAGAAAATATCCTATAGAGCAAAATTGCAGAATTATATTGCTATTCCGCCGCTAAAACC
>JAESRR010000227.1 GCA_016764535.1 Cohaesibacteraceae bacterium
ATTCAATTTTCGGATCTCTTTCTTCTGGAATATCCATTGAATGGTGAGGAAAACATCTTTATGGGCGTTTTTCAAGCGTACTGGAACATACCACACAGCATCATTCTGATGCTGTGTGGTATGTGCTGAAAGGATCTATCCGGATTTAGTCAGATATCGGAAATTGTTGAAGGAACCCGTTCGATTTACCCCGAACTGTTGTTGATGGTGAAATTTATGAAAGCCTGGATCGTGGTCGAATGGTTTGTTTTGATGACCAGCTCGATCAATTTCAATTAGATGGCATCAAAGTGATTGTATTTTTGCATCACGATCCGGTTCCAGCCGGGTTACCTTAATTTTCAGATGGCGGCTGGGAATTACTGGATGGAAGTGTATTTAGGGTGTTGCAAGCCCGATATGGAAGCACAATTGCGCACATGGTGTTCGGCATATCCATACGTCATTTTCAGGAACAGTTTCGGAAATTTCCGTAACAAGTTGCTCGTCATCTACAATACCATCAGAATTCGGGATTGGCAGATCTCAAATGCACAATCAGATTGGCAACCATCAACTTTATAACGTAATCCGGACGGACTGGAACGAAATTGTCATATTTGAGGACGGGTACCTGAAGATCGCGCAGTGGCCTGCAAGCATCAAATGCGACGAGAAACATATCCGCTGAAGTGATAGCTCACCTGCGACGCATTTTTAATAATTGTTAATTATCAAATGTTTGGAGGGAGTTGGTGTGCCCGCACGGGTTCGAACCGTGGACCTATTGATTAAAAGTCAATTGCTCTACCAGCTGAGCTACGGGCACATTAGATGTGCGTTTCCTAAAGGTATGACGAGGTATCGTCAATGGTCAATATGCGTTTTCAACCGGGTTTGGAGACAAATTTGTGGAAACAAAAATTCCGGGCGAAGAAATCACTTTAGTGCGTTGGTTCTACAAAATGTTTTGCAATTATGTTTAGAAGAACAGGAGGGGATTCAGATCCAGAAACAACACCAAATTGTGGTGGTGGGCATACGGTGCCATTTGAGGCTACCATCCCCTCCCAGGGCTCATTCAGGGGCGTTGGCCGACCCTGTATTTTTATCTGCAACGGTTCTAGTGAATTCCGCCCAAATAGCAAGGAAAATAGCGGAAATGTTGCGTTATTGATCGGTTTTTTGATTAGTGCTTTGAAAGTCAATACTAATTTTGAAGTGCGTTTTAACGGTCACTGTCCAAAAATACCCTGCTGCGATAATTCTGGCCAATTATTTATTGAAATGTGGACTGTTCGTCCGGTTTTTCTGGGATGCGATTCGAGCCTGGCGTGAATTCCGGACAGATCGGTTGAGTTGAACTACAATTGCTGTTCATTCAGATATGATAAATTTCGCAATCTGTCCTAATGGCAAACTCAACGTGAAGTCTTCATCCAATCCTGCGAAGTGCAAAATGTGTCGCACCTTCAAACAATATTGTGACTTGCTCATGATGACTGGCGTATGCGAAGCAGACGTGACATACACAAATCGGGATATGGAAAGAAATTGACTATGGATGTATCGATTTGGGGTGCCTTTATTGCCGGTATAATCTCATTTGTATCGCCTTGTGTACTGCCGCTTGTGCCACCCTATCTTTGTTATCTTGCCGGTGTGTCAATGGATGAACTCACAGCCGACTCCGGGGACGATACCAGGGCATCAAATCGTGTGATTGCTTCCTCAGCAGTGTTTGTAGCCGGTTTCACAACGGTTTTTGTAATACTGGGTGCAACGGCTTCCATAATCGGGCAGGTGATAAGTAGCTATATTGAATATTTTGGCTATGCAGCTGGCGCAGCTATCATCGTGATGGGTCTGCATTTTCTCGGTGTCTTTAAAATTGGTTTTCTATACCGGGAAGCCAGAGTGCATGTAAAACGAAAGCCGGCCGGGTTGTGGGGGGCCTATGTTATGGGCCTTGCATTTGCGTTTGGCTGGACTCCTTGTTTGGGGCCCATACTCGCTGCGATACTTGCGGTAGCTGGAACATCGGATACTGCTGCAGAGGGCGCGATGCTGTTGGGTGTTTATTCAGTCGGAATTGGTGTGCCATTTATTGCTGCTGGAGCATTCGCGCCTGTTTTCATGGGTTTTATGCGCAAGTTTAGAAGGCACCTTGGAACCGTCGAAAAACTTATGGGCGTCATGCTGGTCTTGACCGGAGTGTTATTCCTGTCGGGGCAAATGCAGGTGCTTGCGTTTTATTTACTTGAAATGTTCCCGGCTCTTCAAGGCGCTGCAATTTAGCCTGAAGTGAAATGAATTTCCCGAGATTCGGTGTCATCAGGGTATTCGCCATCGTGATAACAATTTTGATGGAAAAGTTGCAATAACCACACCGCCCATAACAGTTGCAATGCCTGCTGCGTGGTATAAATGGAAAGATTCTCCAAGGAACGTCACCGCCATAAACACCCCGTATGGCGGCATGAGATACATGAAAATACCGGTGACTGAGGGGTCGGTCATGCGGATGCAGTATTTGTACAACAAAAATGCTAAAACAGAAGCAAAGACAACAATGCAACTAATGATGATCCACTGGTCTTTGGTCGTGGGAAATGATCCGGTGTGAAAGGTTTCATAAGCCGCAAATGGCAACAGGATCAATGAACCAAACATCGCAATAACAAAGAAACTTGCCACGGTGGAGAATTGCTGCAGCGCACGCGATTTGAGGATGATCGAATATATAGCCCAGGCCAGTGCTGCAAGCACAAAAATTAGATCTCCTGCCGCAAATTCCAGTGCGATCAACCGGCCAGGATCACCATGAGTTATGATAATCGATATGCCGGCAATTCCCAGGACTATTCCCGCAATCTCCTTGCTACCAATTTTTCGTCCTCTGAAGCACCACTCCAGCAAAAGGRTCATGATTGGCGCAGACGAATAGATGAGTGTTCCGTTTGTTGCTGTGGTTGATTTAAGGGCGTAATACACAAGCGCACCACAAATCCACATGCCAAGAAAGCCGGCCATTCCCAGCAATTTCCAGTGTTGAATAATCACATGGCGATTGGACATGACATTGGATCTGGCAAATGGAAATATAATGGCAGCGGCCAGCGACCATCTTAAAAAAGCCAGGGTCCAGGGATCAATGGTTTCAATTGCCATTCGACCAAATATAAGATTGGTAGAAAAAAACAACGGTGTGATTGCAAGCAGTACGTATGTTGCAGGCGAAATGCTTTTTCCGGCGGGCATTTAAATTCCTGATGTTGGACAGGCAAGATCAAGCGGAAATTACTATTTCGACGCCAGATCCTGCCCTTTGTAGAGAGAGGACTTGCAAATTTGRCCCAGGCTTTTCATTTCTGCACAGAGAGTGGCAGCTTCAGCAGCATTTCTGAACGGCCCAACAATCAGGTGAACTTCCAGTTTATTCAAACCATCCCTGATGATAGCAAGCGGCTGCAGACGTGAAACGCGTGTACCATGGCGGAGCTTGATTTGAGCCCACTCTGTTTGCAATTGCGAGAGGGATGCAAATCCACCAAAGTCCACGCCAAATTCGGTATGAAGCATTGAGCTGGAAAGTCTACGTCCGCTTGGTAATACAGGTCGTGAGCCTGCATCTGATATTTGTAAATCACCCAGCTCAATTTGATCGACCAAATCAATAGTCGGCAGATTATTCACATCCATTGGCCGTCGTTCAATGCGCACGTAGTCTGTAATAATTGATGTATTGCCAACTTGAACTTGATCGCTGACATTTGTAGCCGCATTGCCAATTGAACCAACAATTACAGGATCAATTCCTGGTTCGGAATTATTTGTCAATCTCAGAAAATCCGCAATAGCGACTGTGGTAATTTTTCGTTTCGGGATGCTTGCAGTATCTACCATTTTAGTAGCGGTATTTACTCGATCGTTGATGGTAACGATCTGCGCCATTTGCATTTTCGATGTTGTTTTGGCTAGTCCGGACTGTTTGGGTTTGAACCTGGGCAGTTGTCGTAGAATGGGAAGAATACTGGCGTCATTCTTCATGTACGGCGGAATATCCGGAGCGCGAGAAATATTCTGCTTTTTGCTGGCTAACAAAAGATCGTCTTTTATAACTGAAACCGGTATATTTTGTACTGTCATGACAGATGTCGGAACTGTCAGGGGGCTCTGAGCGCTTATCACACGAATTGCGCCCGGCTTAATCATCGTTTTGTCGTCGATCTGCTCAAGTTTGCCAAGGCGTTTGAACATCGCAGCATTGCCTTCACGCAACGCCGAAACAGTTCTCCTTAATGCCGTGATCTCAGTATGTAAGTCCTCGACCATGCGGTTTTGATTACGTTGAGCACGTTCAAAACGCGATGCTTTTGTTGCAAGATCTGTGAGTTGATTGCGGTTCGCCGGTTCTTTCAACTGAGCACTTTGTTGAAGTGTTTCCTGCAAGGTGACGGTCTGGATTGCGGGGCGATCACCCTTGGAAATCGAACCGGTTATTAACCGATCATTTGAGTTGGACAAATCCGCCATATTTGTGTTGGTAGAATTATCAGAAACGTTCATGGTTTGAAGAACTGAAAACAGCACAAAACATGAAGCGACTGCGGCAAACGCCCAGCCAGCCACAATGCCTATGTCAACAGCCGTGTTACGGCGGCGTTGCATGGCAGAAGCCTCCTCATGTCACTCGAATCAAAAGATATTCTGATGTATAGATTCCGATGATTTAAGGTTAAGAGCAAGCCCTGACTTGAACTTGCTGTTTTGGCAAAATAGGACTAGGCCAATAGAATTGTAATCTGGAGACCACTGGAATGACCACCGCAGCGTACCTTTCGATAATACTTGCGGCCGGACAGGGAACCCGAATGAATTCCCGGCATCCAAAAGTTATGCACAAGATTGCTGGTTTGCCGATGATCGGCCACGTATTGGGTGCCGTTGAAAAAGCGAAATGCAATCGCGTCGCTGTTGTTGTCGGTCCGGATATGGATGAGCTTTCCAGCTATGTAAAAAGTTGCAACGAAAGTGCCGGCATTCATCTTCAGGAAGAACGACTTGGAACCGGGCATGCTGTACTGGCTGCCCGGAAGGATTTGGCAAATAATCCGGATAAGGTGGTTGTACTTTATGGTGATACGCCATTTGTCAAACCTTCGACCATCACAGCAATGCTGGACGTGCTTGATGGAGGTGCAGAGGTTGTTGTACTTGGCTTTGAACCTGAAAACCCGGGGCGGTATGGCCGGTTGATTCTAAAAAATGATCAACTCGTAGCAATTCGCGAGGCAAAAGACGCAAGCCTGGACGAATTGGAAATCCCGCTCTGCAATGCTGGAATAATGGCGTTTTCTGGCCGGAATGCGCTTTCGCTTTTGGATGCAATTGATAATAAAAATGTCCAGAAAGAATTCTATTTGACGGATTTGCCGGAAATAGCCACCCGGCGAGGATTGTCGGTTCGGTCCATCCTGGCTGATGAACAGGATGTCATGGGAATCAATAGCCGGATTGAGCTGGCAAACGCAGAGAGCATTTTTCAATCCAGGTACAGGAAAAAAGTGATGCAAAATGGTGTCACCCTTCAGGCACCGGATACCGTATATTTTAGTCATGATACACAAATTTCATCTGATGTAACGATCGAGCCACATGTCTATTTTGGGCCGGATGTCAGCGTCCATTCCAATGCTGTAATTCGCGCTTTTTCTCACATTGAAGGAGCTTTGATATCTGAATTCGCAGTTATCGGGCCCTACGCTCGACTTCGGCCAGGAACCAACATTGGTGAACATGCCAAAGTCGGCAATTTTAGTGAGATTAAAAAATCAAAAATTGGAGCAGGTGCCAAAGTTAATCATCTTTCATATATTGGAGATGCCGACATTGGTGCGGGAGCTAATATCGGTGCGGGCACCATTACGTGTAATTATGATGGGTTTGGAAAATTCAAAACCCGTATTGGCAAAAATGCTTTTGTCGGATCGAATAGTTCTCTTGTGGCACCAATTCAGATTGGTGATGGTGCATTCGTGGGCTCCGGAAGTGTAATTACAAAGGATATTCCGCAAGACGCACTTGCCGTTGCCAGGGGCAAACAGTCGAACATCAAGGGCTGGGCATCCTCTTTTAGAGCCAAATACAAAAAAGAAACCGGACTTTAGTCCATTTGTTACAAAACGAAATGCGATTTGATTCCCGTTTCATTGATAGACGCGGTATTCAGCATTGCCTGATGACGGCAATTTGGGAGAACATCGGTAATGTGTGGAATTGTAGGTATCCTTGGACGTGATGCAGCAGCACCTAGAATTGTCGATGCACTAAAAAGGTTGGAATATCGGGGGTACGACTCCGCTGGAGTGGCAACTCTTGAGGCCGGAAATGTGCTGATGCGTGAACGCGCAGCAGGCAAACTTGGAAATCTTGAAACCGCACTTCAACAGCGCGCATCCGATCTTGAAGGAAGCTCTGGCATTGGGCATACCAGATGGGCTACTCATGGTGCGCCCACAACTGTAAATGCGCACCCTCATGTTGGTAAACACGTAGCGGTTGTGCACAACGGAATCATCGAAAATTATAAGGAACTAAAGTCAGAGCTTCAGGGTCAGGGAATTATATTTGAAACCGATACCGACACTGAAATTGTTGCTCACTATGTTTCGAACCTGATTGATAACGGATCCAGCCCTCGCGAAGCAATAGCGCTCACATTGCCTCGATTGTCCGGAGCATTTTCTCTGGCATTTCTTTTTGAAGGCGAGGGAGATTTGTTGATTGCTGCACGCAAGGGAAGCCCTCTTGCTGTTGGATACGGCGAAAACGAAAATTATCTTGGATCCGATGCAATCGCTTTGAGCCCGTTCACCAATAAAATTACATATCTGGATGAAGGTGACTGGGCGGTTATCACACGAAATTCTGTTGAAATCCTCAATAGCGAAAACAAGGTAGTCGAGCGTCCCGTAGTCGTTGCCGCGACGCAATCATTGGTTGTCGACAAAGGTAACCATCGACATTTTATGTTGAAGGAAATCTTCGAACAGCCTGAAGTGGTCCAAAGGACACTTTCTCAATATCTGGACTATTCTGAAAATCGGGTTTTGATCAATCAGGACTTGCCGTTTGATTTCAATGATCTTGGTCGTATTTCCATCACGGCATGCGGAACTGCATTTTATGCAGGTTTGATTGGGAAGTACTGGATAGAAAAATTTGCCCGAATTCCCGTAGAAATCGATATTGCATCCGAGTTTCGTTACCGGGAATTGCCATTACCGAAAAAGGGAGTTGCACTGTTTATCACCCAATCGGGTGAAACCGCAGATACGCTCGCATGTCTTCGATACTGTCGAGAGAACGGTCAAACTATCGCGTCCATTGTAAATGTGCCTGAATCCACAATAGCCCGGGAATCCGATGTTGTGTTTTCTACACTTGCCGGACCTGAAATCGGAGTTGCTTCAACCAAGGCATTTACTTGTCAATTATCAGTTTTGCTGGGTTTTGCAGTTGCGGCGGGGGTGGCTCGCGGTCACATCAATCGCGACGAT
>JAESRR010000009.1 GCA_016764535.1 Cohaesibacteraceae bacterium
CCTGATAGCGCCAGGCATGCGGCTATACGCAAGACACTTGACCAGATACTTGCAAGTAGATCTTTTTCAACATCACCACAGCTAAGTTCGTTTTTACGGTTTATTGTCGAGCACGCCTTGCAGGGTCAGCAAGAACAGATAAAGGGCTACACAATAGCCACCCAGGCTCTTGGTCGTTCGGAAAATTTTGACCCACAGGCCGATCCTATAGTGCGGGTTGAAGCAACAAGGCTAAGACGTGCCCTTGCAAGGTTTTATCTTGAATCTTCAGAAGACATCGATATTCATATTACAATTCCCAAGGGAACCTACGTTCCACGGTTTGACAAAAACCAACTGGACCAATCTGCAAATAATCTGACACACCGAAAAGACAGTCATTTTAAAGCAAAATCCGGACTATCGAAAAATCACTTTTATGTTGCAGTCGCGGCAAGTGCAGTGATTGGTCTGCTGACAGGTGCTGCATTGATGTTTACCAGCAGTCTTGGAACAGATCGTTCATTGCATCCGGTCAACAACGCTGCACTTTCCTCTGAAGCCCTTGGTATATATCCACAAATCTACATATCCGATATCAACCGGCATTCGGCTGATGAGCAGGCATCTCTTGGCACAACACTGTTTTCAGAAATAAACATCGCTTTATCAAAATTTGATAATTTGTCTATCACGATTACGAAAACCCCCGATACAGATTTTGAATTGATTTTGGAGCCCGTTTTGATCAATGGGTTTTTTAACGTCTCTGCAATTCTTGTTGACGCACAACAACATAACAAACATTGGTCTGCATATTTTTCGACGAAAATTGCAGGTTTGAACGAAGAAGAAATAATTCTGGCTACAGTAAACAAGCTGGTCGTTGCGATTGCACAAAGATCCAACCCCATGCTTGGTCTCGCCGGGTTACATTCTTCCAGCTCCGCACCGAAATTTGGTGCCTCACTTTGCATTCAACACGTACAACAATATTTTCAAACCGGGCAACAGATACAACATGCCATCGCACGCATGTGTCTTCGTAAACTTTCTGCAATCAAGAACATGCCCGCGTCAATTCATGCGGATCTTGCTTTGCTTGAGCTTGACGAATTCCGGTTTGGTGTAAACAGTGAAGAAGATGGTGCCGCATTGGAGCGAGCAACTGCAGCTCTGTTGCTTGCAGAAAATACCGGTATCAATTCTGCCCGCGTCTGGCAGGCAAAGGCCCGACATGCTCTGGCCACCGGTTCTCATGATAAAGCTCAAATGGCGGCAGAACAGGGCTTGATAGCCAACCCCCTTGATGCAGATATGCTCGCGCAGGCCGGTGCAGTTTACCTCAGGCTGGGAGAAAGCAAAAAAGCGCACAATTACCTAAACTCTGCTCTGCGGCTGAACTCCGCTCCACCAGACTGGTATTACTGGGAGCTTTTTTTAAGTCATCTTGCCAGCGATCGCCTCGAACAGGCTGAACAAGTAGGGTCTGTTTTGAAATACGAAGACACCACATCGCACCATGTCGCAAGATTGCTGATATCAACACTTCAGGACGATGCGGAAGCAGTTCAAACATCTACAAACTGGTTAAACAATTCCTTGCCATCCATTGTTGTCTCGAGAAAAGAAACACTGACACGCATTTTTTCCAGCGCCAGTCTCGCAGACACGGCAATTGCACATCTGGACGCACTTAAAAACCAGGAATAAGCCGCCTTTTCAATATCTGTCTGACCAATGAAACAAGAATAACAACCATGCTGGTTATGACCTCGATATAGATTTTGTAATGGAGCAAGAAAAAATTGAATATCGCGCAAATACAAATTGTAAAACCTTGATTCGTTATCAAGTTTTCGGAAAACAATAATAATCAATACATGATTATTCTATGCAACATGGCCCATATACAGAATTCACTGCTCTGAGTGAATAATTTGCCCTGATTATTGTGCAGGTTTCAGTAAAAACCAGCCACATTCAATATCAAAGTTTTTTCATAAATCAAAACAATAACAAAACGTTATCGGAACCGGGTTCGTTACATTGCTGTATATCAGGCTCACAGAACCAGGATGATGATAACTTGCTGTTTCACCCCCGGTTACAATTTCATCAACTGAAAAGCCGACAACCCGACAAAGTTTCGCAACACTATACAAGCTAATCATTGCTTTTCTTCCAGTAATTGTGTTGAACATCAGCGGAACATGGTTTCGCCGCAATTAGTTTTGATGGAACCAGAATTAAACCGGTCTAAAGAACCGGGACAATACAAGGCTAGAACACATGAAAACCGCAAGACCTACCCTGCTTGCGATGGCGTTGCTGGGAACCTTTTTATTATCCACTCAGGTTTCGGCCGGAACTCTTGCTGAAGCAGCCGCACGCACCGAAAGTTTTTTGCAATCAAATAAACCTGTAAAAGCACTCAATGCTTTTGAAGTTGCACAGGATGCACTTTGGAACAAAATTCCACTGGTCTTGAAGGCAGCAACACTTGTAACCGACATCAAGGGATTTGGTGAATATGAGCCCAAAACATCTCCAGTGACGTCAACTGGCGAAATATTGCGGATCTATGTCGAACCCATCGGATTTCAGCAGAGATCACAGGGTGAATTTTATCAAATCGAAATGAATGCAGATCTGGAAGTATTAAATTCCAGCGGGCAGGTGCTCGCTTCTGTTGAAAATTTTGCAGCTCACAATAGATCTACGCGTAGCCGGGTTCATGATTATTATCTTAATTTCGAGGTTACTGTCCCAACCCTTAAAACTGGTCATTATACCTTGCGGCTTAAAGTTCGTGATTTGGTTAGCGGAAAATCGGGCACATCGAGTTTAGCGTTTGTAATTGAAGGCGCCGCCGAGTAACCAAAATCCCCCGCTTCCCTGCAACATTGCATCTTTCATCCTGGGGGTTCTGCTCCCTGGATTGTTGCTGCTGCCGAAATCTTGGTGCATTTGGTTAAAAAGCATGCTGTTCTCACGCTTGTTTAACCGGCCAATTGTACCGACTTTGACCAATGTCGATCTCACACTGAATTTCTCCCTTGCAATCGCTGTAATTCCTCAACAGAATGGTATTTCGTTCTGATTTGACGAACCTCCACACCTAACTGACTTACCTTCCTAAAACTAATCCAGAATTCCCCATAAAACACAGTCAGCTGTTTCAATTATTTGTCGTTTGTGGCAGCAATCCTCGACGGAGACGAATATGCGTGAAGACACCGGAGCAATTGCACCGCTTTTTTCTGTTGCAATGGCTGTTGCATTACTCAGCATGATGGATGCGATGGTTAAGTATCTATCAACCGACTATGGAACCTTGCAGATTGTTTTTCTGCGATATCTTGGTGGCTTCGCGTTTGCCTTACCATTCCTTATTGGCAACGGGCTCCCTGATTTCAACAAAAAGTCGATCAAGGCCAGCACCATTCGAGCTGTTCTGAGTGTCATTACCGCAACCAGTTTCTTTTATGCGGTCCGTTCTCTGCCTCTGGCTGAAGCCATCACCATTGCGTTCACAGCACCATTGTTCATTGCCATCCTGGGGAAATTTATTCTTGCTGAAGCTATTTCAAATCGCGCCCTGACAGCCATTCTGACTGGATTTGCCGGGGTGATGATAATCATGGCACCCGAATTATCAAAACCCGCCGGTGAAATCGATGAGAGTGTCGTTTGGGGATATGTTTTTGCATCCATTGCATCTTTGGGATACGCGACGGTGATGGTCCTCACCCGATTACATTCTGCACATGATACGGCACCCGTGCTTGTGTTTCTCCAAACGATGTTTGCCCTTCTATTAACTGCGCCGACTGGCATTTACTTCTGGCAACCAATTCCAGTCGGATTATGGCATTATTTTGCTGTGTTGGGTTTGGGAGGTACGATCGGGCATCTTGCAATGGCCTGGGCCTTCGCCAGAGCCAACGCAGCCAGACTGGGATCAATTGAATACACAGCATTTATCTGGGCAAGCCTCTTCGGCTATATGGTTTTTGACGACGTACCGGGATTTTGGTCATGTTTTGGGGCTCTGTTTATTCTGGGAGCCTGCCTGCTTGTGGCAAAAGGTCCAGAGACAACTCAAAAAGCATCGGCGAAATCAAAACCGGCGGCCAGTATTTCGTAGATTTTCTATTGTAGATGTTTGTACAAGGCAATAAATGCAATGAGCGCACCAACCAAATTTGAATTCCGTTTTACTGACTTCAATAATTTGAAAAATACCGAACTCTACGCCCTCCTCAAAATGCGCATCGATGTGTTCATAATTGAACAGAAATCTATCTATGAAGAACTGGACAATCGGGACCAGGAAGCAATTCATCTTGTTGCGTGCATGCACAATGACAAATCGATGGCCGGGTCATTGCGTATCAATTCTCCCGTCACTGCTGATGGTCCGGTACAAATTGGCCGGGTTGTTGTATGCAAAAAATACCGGGGGTTGGGACTTGCTGCAGAAATGATGAAACAAGCAATGGTCTATATTAACAGCAACTATTCAGGACATAATATTGAACTGGGCGCTCAATCCTATCTTGTTGAATTTTATGAAAAATTCTCGTTCAAGAAAAACTCGGAAGAATACGACGACGCTGGAGTACCACATATTGATATGATATATTTAAATAACGAACGTTATAACTAAAACAATTCCATCTATACAATAACCGTACTGACTATATTTTCCTGTTGCCAATTTTATTTCAGTAATGGTAAAATTTTATCTATTAGTTTCACTACGTATTATTACGAGCGTGTCTAAATGCGGAGAAGCCCGCCGCAGTCCCGAGTGTCTGCAAGACGGGAAATTGTCAAAGCAGGGGCAAACATTATGCCAACAGCGCGATATGCCAGGATAAACGAAGCCAAAACTATCTATGCAGAGACCGCAAGTTTTAATGCGCGGTCCCTGCGTGACAGAAAATTTGGAACCTGGGCAGCCCAGACTCTTGGATTCATTGGTGCCGAAGCCAATCTTTATGCTGAAGAACTTGTAAAAAGTTCCTGTAAACATTTTGATGATGATATCGCAATCGAACAAGTTGCAAGGGACTTTCGTTCGGCACGTATTGGCAGGGCGGACGAKGAAATCAGAACGATGATGCAACGATTTTCAAATCCGGACGCGCAGGGCCAAAACGAACACATGACCATGATTTATGGATAAGCGGACCAATTTATCCTGAAGCCGGATAATCATAACAAGCAAATTCAATGCTAGCATCACAAGGGCCAATATTAACTCTATCTTATTGATAAATCACRAYAATTGAACAATCGTCATAATATTCTCGTAAGACTTCCTTTGCGATCCCGTACTACACTCCCMCGTGTGTGGTTAGTTTATTGGGCGAATTGCGTATGCGGCGATTTTGTAAAGTTGCAATAATTCAGACACTGACTTTGTGCGTAGCCGTGACATCTGGCGTTGCCGGAATGTCWCGTGTWGAACGGCARAGCTAYYTGCGYCCRAGAGTYATWACYTTTCCGGAATCTGCKCCRTACAGCCCACAAATTGCMGCYYTGGGCAAAAAACTGTTTTTCGATCAAAGRCTTTCCAATTCCCAYYTSAGAAGYTGCGCAAGYTGTCAYAATCCATCATTTGGMTGGAGTATGCCAGGYACCGGCGCMCATGMRGAATTAYTRGARGTTCMARCWSWTKSTKCTYCAAAGYCATCKCATGRACACYMKGATGARGAAMCWCYCAAAAMKSARAKYWCTCWAAAAWYMRAACAGCYCWRKWCYTTTCCGGYKCGRRACGAAGCWRCATTTGAGTTRAAACCCAGAYCTGCMACAGACCTGGCTTTTGCAACARCTCTGTTTTGGGATGGYCGCGTCAMTGATCTKGAAGAGCAGGTGCAYCAATCCCTGATTTCCAAAAGWGAATTAAACGYCARTGTGCCSGTGATGATGTCCCATTTGCGCGAAATTGAGGGATATGTCCACTGGTTCAACTTACTGTTCCCGGGCGAGGGATTAAACCTGCGCACTGTGATCACATCGATAGCCACATATGAACGTACAATTATTTCAGGCATAACACCATTTGACATCTGGATGTCGGGCGATGCATCGGCAATTCCGGATTCAGCCCAGCGTGGATTTGAACTCTTCACCGGTCGAGCCAGGTGTTCGTCATGTCACAGTGGATGGACCTTCTCCGATTACAAAAAACACAACATCGGGCTTCCCGCGACCCATAATGAAACACTGGCGAAAAACCGAAAGTATACTTCACTCGTTACCCCCGGGCTTCGCAACGTTAAACGAAGAGCACCCTATATGCATAACGGCACCATGAAAACACTGCGACAAGTGCTGCTCCACTACAACTCCGGAGGAACGCCGTCTTCTGAACAGCATCGGGATATTGAACCGCT
This sequence comes from Cohaesibacteraceae bacterium, assembly GCA_016764535.1. Classification (GTDB taxonomy): domain Bacteria; phylum Pseudomonadota; class Alphaproteobacteria; order Rhizobiales; family Cohaesibacteraceae; genus JAESRR01. The sequence continues at coordinate 6,387 of JAESRR010000009.1, forward strand.
CAATTTATCGGACACAGAATTGCAGGATCTGGAAGCATTTTTACTCGCTCTTACAGAAGAGAGACAGGCATTTAAATCGCCCGTCCTCCCTTCCCGATAGAGAGGTATTCATGTCAATTAGAAGAAGCATAATTGTTCCGTTGATTTCTACTGCTGCCATCGGTGTATTGGCTTTGAGCTGGATCGCATATTCTTCCTTTAATACCTATTACGAAAACACCCGCGCCAACGCGACCGCTGTTAATTCATTTTTGAAGGTGCGGGATATTGAGATCAAGTTTGATCAACTCAACTCGCTTACTGAAGACGTTTCCAATTATGACAGCATTGTAGACCCGGATTATGTTCGGACAATCTACGCGTCTCTTGTGACAACATTGCGTGGCAGCATGGGCTGGCTGGAGAATGAACACGCTTCTTTCGGTCAGGGTCTGCCAGGTGACAGACAAATGGCCATGATGACGTCAACACTGCAGCGTGAAATGGAACACTGGTTCAACGATGTAGCAATCGTCATTGGATTGACACATACCGACGTGCTTCCAACGGTTGGCCACATGGATCAGGATGTCAAAAACATTCAACGCAATATCAGACAACTTCTCGCGCATACAGAAACCCGCCCGCGGTTAACGGAATTACAGACACGCACCAGTTTTCGCAACACATTGATATTTACCCTGATCGCTCTGATAATTATTTATGGGCTGGGAACACTCTACGCGATTAATCGATCAAACCAGTTGATCGGAGCCATCGGGCGCTTGCAGGGCTCTATGGGGCGCCTGATCAACGGGGATTATGAAACCCCGGTTTCTGGCAAACACCGCCCCGACGAAATCGGTGAAATGGCACGTAGCGTGGAAACATTCGCGCAAGGGCTGGAACAATTACAAAAAGCCAAACGACACATCGAGCATATGGCGCTACATGACCCGCTGACAAGCCTGGCAAACAGACGTTTGTTGATGGAACATTTAAGCAGGGAACTGGAACGCGCTGAAGCGAATGATATTCGGATTGCGGTACTTCACATTGATCTGGATAAATTCAAACAGATTAACGATACAATGGGTCATGCTGCCGGAGATGTTGTTCTCAAGGAAGCCTCCAGACGTATGCAGGAAGCATTGAGAACGTCTGACCTGCTGGCGCGGGTGGGCGGAGATGAATTTGTGGTGGTGGCAGAGGAATTCAAAACCCGAAACCAGATGGATATACTTGCCGGCAGGCTTATCGAAACCCTGTGTGAACCAATTCAGCTTGAAGATCAATCGGCTCAAATCGGAGCAAGTGTGGGAATTGCTTTTTATCCCATGGACGGCGTAACTGCCCAGGATCTCTTGATGAATGCTGATATCGCCCTGTATCATTCAAAAAATTCCGGGCGCGGACGCTATACACGATCAACAAAATATCTCCGCGAGAATTTCAATCAGCGTGAAATCATTCTAAGGGAATTGAGAGAATCTCTGGCTCAAAATAGAATTGTCCCATATTTCCAGCCACAGGTTAGCTTGAAAACCGGGGAAATTGTGGGATTCGAAGCACTTGCCCGCTGGCATCATCCAGAACGTGGTGTACTGACACCTGGCGCATTCCTTGAAATTGCAAACGGCTCGGACGTCATTGAGCTAATCGGGGAAGCCATTCTGGATCAATCTCTTGAGGCTTTGATATTCTGGGCCGGCCTTGGTTTGCCCGACATACCTTTGGGGGTTAATGTTTCGGTCCGGGAACTCCGGTTACCGGATTACGCCGAGAAATTCGCACTCAAATTATTGAAAAACAAAATTCCAGCAACCCGTATTGTTGTCGAGATTCTTGAGACTGTGATGATTGAAAACGAAACAGATATCGTTATGCAAAACTTTCAAAAACTTGTTGATCTCGGTGTCCGGCTGGAAGTTGATGATTTTGGCACCGGCCATTCATCACTTTCGCTCCTGCAAAAATTCCATGTCAGTCGCATCAAAATCGACCGGTGTTTTGTCTGTGACGATCAATCTGACGCCAAGTCCCGAACTCTTATCCAGGCTCTCATCAAATTATCATACGAGCTGGAAATTGAATGTCTCGTTGAAGGCATTGAAACCCAGGCCCAACTCGATTATTTGAGAAATACCCTGGCAGATCATGTTCAGGGGTTCTACATATCCAAGCCAATGACCGCCGCAGACACATCAATGTGGATTGAAGATTATATTTCGTGTCTTGAGGACAATCCAAAATTTGCAGCAGTGATTTAGACCGTTTATTCTTGCGCCACCCTTGTGAAAAACTTGATTTCATCAAATGTCTTTATGAAAAATGATTGACATCTGACAAGCCCCTTGCAAAGCAGAAGGTCTCTCCAGGCCGGACAGACAATTGGTCACAATATCCGCGCATCACAGGTTAAACATGCAATCAAAAACACGGATCAGCATTGCCGGTATTCTTGAAGGTATCCGCAAAACAGCGCCGCTGAGTTTTTTTGTGATCCCGTTTGGGTTTGGTTATGGCACAACCGCTGGACAAATTGGCCTTGTAAACGAATTTGCACTGCTTAACAGTGTCACCACATTTGCGGGCGCGTCCCAGTTTATTGCGCTGGATTTTTTGCGTTCTGCGCCAGTGGCCTTTGCTCCCCTTATGCTTGCGGTATTTGCTGTTAATGCCCGTCATATATTGTTTGGCGCGGCGCTTTATCCCTGGTTAAAAGATCTGTCGTGGTGGAAAATTCTCTTCGCCTCGCTGACTTTGTCAGATGTCAATTTTGCATTTGCCCTGCAGGAAAAAGAATCCGGCCGAAAAGATGTCGGGTTACTTGTCGGCAGCGGCATGATGCTTTGGACGATCTGGGCATTGTCAACATGGGGCGGGCTTGTATTTGGTTCATTGATTGATGACCCACAGGCCTATGGTCTTGATGCAGTGATGCTAACTTTTTTTGCATGCCTGATCGTTGGAATGTACAAGCCACATGTCTCGGCTCTACCCTGGATCACATCTGCAATTGTAGCCCTCGTTGCCGTGGTTTGGTTACCCGAAAACTGGCATATCCTGGCAGGAGCCCTTGCCGGCGGATTTGTCAGTATCTTTCAAAAACTCGAGGGGCAGACATAATGCAAACCCTTGTTTCCGGTATAGATGAAATGACACTGGTGTGGGTGCTTGCCGGGATGGCGATTATCACCTGGTTGACCCGTATTGGCGGTATCTGGATGATGGCTTTCGTTCCGATTACCAAACGTGTTGAACATGTGTTGACGGCACTGTCAGGCTCTGTGCTGGTGGCACTGGTCGTACCTGGTGTGCTGGCGGGTGATCCGGCCCTTCAATTGGGTACTGCCTTTGCGCTGGGCATAATGATCCTGACACGTCAGGCGATCACCGGCATGCTGCTCGGATTTTGCATCACGGCCCTGACCAGACATCTTATTTCATCAAATTTTTTTGGTCTGGTTTAAAGCATCAGACCGGAAATATAATTCCCGGCCTCATCAGTTTTCCAGTCATCAATGTTTGCTCCGTGCCTTTTATGCGGCTTTGGAAGTTTTTTCTGCATCACCAGCTTCCGGCTCGCCGGTGGAAGTTGCCGAAACCAGATAGGCAAATCCGGCTTTGTCCCCATTGATCCACTGGACACGCATTTTTTCCTGTTTGCCATTACTCCATGAAAACGTGATCAGGTCTCCAACGCCGAGATCTCCCGGGCCTTGTTCAATCCCTATACCACCTTCGCTTTTATCGACGATGCTGATATCATACTCGACACCACGATGGCGAATTCTTCCATGCTCACTGGTACGTTTACGCAGGGAAGTTCGTCGTTCGGCAACGTCGCTTGTGACATCTTCAAGAAATTGCTCAACAGATTTGGAAAGTTTTTCCGCAACCTCGGCCAGTCGATTGGTCACATCCTGCACATGAACAGCTTCCCTGTTGGTATCTTCGATGGCAGAACTCACACCATCCACACTTTCAGAAGCCTGGGTTGATCCCGTCGCAGCCAAAACAATACTTTTGGAAATTTCCTGCGTTGCCGCATCCTGCTCGTCGGAAGAACTTGCAATGCTGGCGGTCATGTCATCAATTTCGCCAACTGCCTGCGTAATATTACCAATCGCAGTCACAGCATTCTGTGTGGAACTTTGAACCGAATTGATTTGACTGGCGATCTCCTCGGTTGCCTTTGCTGTCTGATTTGATAATTCTTTAACTTCGGCAGCTACAACCGCAAATCCGCGACCAGCCTCACCTGCCCTTGCCGCCTCAATCGTCGCATTAAGCGCAAGCAAATTAGTTTGTTCCGCAATATCGCGGATCATCTCAACCACTTCACCAATCTTTTCAACCGAATTGGCAAGTCCGGATACATCCTGGTTTGCAGCATCGGCAATTCCGCGCAATTTGGTCACAACATCATATGTTCGACCTGATTGTGCCGCGATCTCCTTGATTGAACTGGACAGTTCTTCAGCAGCACTGGCCACAGTCTGCACATTTGCAGAAGCTGAATTGGACGCAGTTTTTGCTGCCCCTGCTTCAGATGTTGCAAGTTCGGACGCAGTGTTCAAATTTCCAGCAGTACTCAGCATTTTCTTGTTTTCAGAACCCATGCTGCCAAGGACCGAAGAAATGGCCTCCCTAAATTCCTCAATCAGGTTTTCCATATATTCTTGCCGGCGTGCCTCTTTGGCTCGTTCACTGTCTGCAGATAGTTCCAGTTCTACTCGTTTTTCGGCACTTTCCTTAAWCACCTGTACAGCACGGCTCATATCGCCAATCTCATCCGGACGATGAAGACTGCGCAACTCGACAGATAAATCATCGTTGGAAAGCGCATCCATTTCCTTAAGCAGTGATGCAATTGGCTTTGTTATTCCCCGGGAAATAACCCAACCAATCAGCCCAATTACAACCACGAGAACCAGCGTGATCAACGCAATGGTATTGCGCAAACCATCCACGGGGATATTGACTTCATCAACACTGACGGCAGCAGCGACCGCCCATCTGGCACCATGATACTCCAGAGGAGCTGTCACGATTTCCATATCCATTCCGCGATAAGTATCAATAATTGATGTTTCACCGCTGCCTTGAATTGCTGAATCTATGGAAGGTGCTGAAACCGTTGTGTTCAGGAATTCGCTTTCTTCGGAAAAAGGCGAATCATTACGCATTTTSCCGTCTTCACCAACAACCATGAAYTCACCMAGYTTACCWAGRCCGGTCCGGTCTGACAGGATCTCATCGGCGATATTGGGGAGCTGATAGACCAGTACACCGGTTAGCTTGTTCCTCGAGTCAAGAATGGGTGTTGAAATGAAACTCGCCGGAGCACCATGACTGGGGCCGTATGGCTTGAAATCAAAAAACGAAATGGAACCCGCATTGGCTTTTAATGCCGCGCGATAGGCATTTCCCAGATCGGTATTTTTCCATTCACCCGTATTCAGGTTTGTGGCGTAATCCAGTTCCTTGAACACCGTATAGATGAGATTTCCATCCAGATCGAACAGGAAGATATCGTAATAACCCTGCTTGTAGAGAAGGTCACGAAATGCGGGATGATACCGGCGATGGGCATTATCGTACAATGTACCTGTTGGTGCAAAATCAAGTTTCTCTTTTTCACCAAGTTTATTTGGATTGTCAGTAATATAGGTCTTTTGCAACAGAACCATCTGATTGCCGTCTAAACTGCTCCATGATTGCTTGAATTGCCGCATTGCGGATAAAACAAGCGGAGCATGGGCGGTAATTAACAGGTTTCGATCAATTGAAGCCAGTCTGTCTGATATTCGTGATTCTTTGGTTTTAACCAGAGCTTCAAGACTGGATCGGGTTAAACTATGTACGATCGTCGAAGTAGAGGAATAAGCGATCAACCCCAGTAATACAGAGGACACCAAAACAGCAGCAAATACAGTAAGTGGTATTTTCTTGCTCAACCGCATCATACCAAAAGACATAGCCATACCCGTACCCCGTAAAAAAGTTTCTACGGTCATACTTCATTTTTATGCTTAATATTTTATGTAATACGTTCGTTCAATAAGTATAAAATTGACCCGATCGAGCACATCATCATCAATTATACAATTATACTGATGTTTATGTTTATAAAATTGGAATGATTATCATCATCATCAGATGAAATATAACTAACGTATCAATAAAAGAGCAACAAGCTCAATATACTAGAAATAAATTCCAAACAATAACTGTAAATGATCAAACTAAACACGGAAAATTAAAAACGACATTTTTGAGAAAAACTGTTTTTCCAAACATTGAAATATTGACATGGACGGCGCTCGTCACTATATCAGGCCCACTGTTGGCACTCACTCCAATCGAGTGCTAACAGAATGTTATTAGGGCCGTGCCGGTCGATGGGTGCCTATGAGAGGGCCAGTAGATCGCACACAGACAAGGAAAATTTCAGAGATGAAATTCCGTCCTCTGCATGATCGCGTCGTCGTWCGTCGTGTTGACTCTGAAGAAAAAACTGCTGGTGGTATCATTATTCCGGATACAGCCAAAGAAAAGCCTTCTGAAGGTGAAATCGTTGCTGTTGGCACTGGTGCCCGTGACGATGCCGGCAAACTTATCGCGCTTGAAGTTAAAGCTGGCGACAAGGTTYTGTTTGGCAAATGGTCAGGCACCGAAGTCAAAATTGACGACGAAGACCTGCTGATCATGAAAGAATCCGACATCATGGGTATCCTGGGTTAATCCAGCCGCCCTGTCGATTTTTTATATTCCCTTTATTTCAGATTTCAGAAAGAGCTTACAATGGCTGCAAAAGAAGTCAAATTTGGTTCCGACGCCCGTGAGAAAATGCTCAAAGGCGTGGACATCCTTGCAAATGCTGTAAAAACAACACTCGGTCCAAAAGGCCGTAACGTTGTAATCGAAAAATCCTTCGGCGCTCCACGTATCACCAAAGATGGTGTAACTGTTGCCAAGGAAATCGATCTCGAAGACAAGTTCGAGAACATGGGCGCACAGATGGTGCGTGAAGTTGCTTCCAAAACAAACGATGTTGCCGGTGACGGAACAACAACAGCAACTGTTCTGGCTCAGGCAATCGTTCGCGAAGGCTGCAAATCCGTTGCTGCCGGCATGAACCCGATGGATCTGAAACGCGGCATCGATCTTGCTGTTGCTGCAGCACAGATAAATCTTGAATCCCAGTCTACTCCTATCTCTACTTCCGCTGAAGTTGAGCAGGTTGGTACAATTTCTGCAAACGGCGAAAAAGAAATCGGCGTGATGATTGCCGAAGCCATGCAGAAAGTTGGCAACGAAGGTGTTATCACCGTTGAAGAAGCAAAGTCTCTCGAGACAGAGCTTGAAGTTGTGGAAGGCATGCAGTTCGATCGCGGCTACCTGTCTCCATACTTCGTGACCAACACCGAGAAAATGGTTGCTGATCTTGAAGATCCGTACATCCTTCTCCACGAGAAAAAACTTTCCAATCTTCAGGCAATGTTGCCTATCCTGGAAAGTGTAGTTCAGTCTTCCCGTCCTCTGATCATCATTGCAGAAGACATCGAAGGTGAAGCTCTTGCAACTCTGGTTGTTAACAAGCTTCGCGGCGGCCTGAAAATTGCTGCTGTTAAAGCTCCTGGTTTTGGTGACCGTCGTAAAGCAATGCTTGAAGACATCGCAACCCTTACCGGTGGTACAGTGATCTCTGAAGATGTAGGCATCAAACTCGAGAACGTTACTCTCGAAATGCTTGGCACTGCCAAGAAAGTCAACATCACCAAAGAAAACACAACAATCGTTGACGGTGCCGGTCCAAAAGATCAGATCGAAGGCCGTGTGGCCCAGATCAAAGCCCAGATCGAAGACACAACTTCTGACTACGATCGCGAAAAACTTCAGGAACGTCTTGCCAAGCTTGCTGGCGGCGTTGCAGTTATCCGCGTTGGTGGTGCTACTGAAGTTGAAGTTAAAGAGCGCAAGGATCGTGTAGACGATGCCCTGAACTCAACACGTGCTGCTGTTGAAGCCGGTATTGTTGCCGGTGGTGGTTGTGCTCTTCTCCGCACGACAGATGCCGTCAAAGCTGTCAAATCTGACAATGCAGATATTCAGGCCGGTATTAATATCGTCCTGCGTGCCTTGCAGGCTCCGCTTCGTCAGATTGTTGAAAATGCCGGTGTTGAAGGCTCAATCGTTGTTAACAAACTTCTTGAAAGCAACGGGTCGCTTGGCTTCGATGCACAGAAAGAAGAATATGTTGACATGATTGCTGAAGGCATCATCGATCCAACCAAAGTTGTTCGTACTGCTCTGCAGGACGCAGCTTCAGTTGCTGGCCTGATGGTCACAACAGAAGTTATGGTTGCAGACGCTCCGGCAAAAGATAGCGCTGGTGGCGGCATGCCTGACATGGGCGGAATGGGCGGCGGCATGGGTGGCATGGGCGGCATGATGTAAATCATTCCGTTCGGCACTATTGCTGAATTTGAAAAGGGCGGTCTTCGGATCGCCCTTTTTCATTTGGCTATACCATATGATTAACCACAAGCTGTCTTCAGAGAAGACAAAACCGGATTTGCACAAATTTGAAGCCCGCAAAATTCTACCTGAATGAACCCATTTTGATCAAAAAAATGCTGCGCCGCTAACCAGGATAGAAAACCAGTCAAAAATTCACGCGTTAACGTTAAAATTCGAATTTGGGCGTTAACTTCAATTGGTTAGCTGGGCCAATCGTTATAAATCACGTTTTTTTCACGAGATATCCGGTGCAAATCGTCTGATTGCACTTCCCGATTCATCACACCGGGTATAATGAATAGGAAATCATCGACACCGTAACTGGAAATATTATGCGCTTATATCTACTCGTACCGGTCCTGACTTTATTGACTTTGGACTTATCCAGTGCCCCGGCAAGCGCCAGTTCGATTGCATGTGACGATATAGACAGCTATCAAAAATTTTACGCCCGGCTTTCGCAAAACACACAGGGTCCAACCAAACTGATATCATCCCGATTGGCCGGAAATAGTGAAAGCAAGTGTGCATTCATCAGTAAACTTGATGGTGTGAGGGAGATAGCCCGCGCTGCAGGTACAGTGTGCATAAAGGCAAAACACTGGGACAGTTGCAAATATATGCCCTGGTCGCATTTTCGTGCCGGTTATTACGCTCCAGTGAAATCCAAAGACATATTTTACCGCATTACCGACAAATAGTACTGCGTAGCGATCACAGCGAGACTGCCATCCAGATGGCAACCATTGCCAAAATCAACCCAAATCCACCATTTAACCATTTCGCATATCGCTCATCCCGAAAGAACTGGCCAATCCGGTCACCGGCAAGGGAGTAGACGCAAAATGCCACAAAATTATTCAGAGTAAATATCGTCGCAACCCAGATCAATTGTGATGTTGACGCCTGTGTTGCCACCACAAATTGCGTGCACAACAACATCATAATGACATAGCCCTTGGGATTAAGGAGCAACAACATAAACCCGTCCCAAAAACCGGCGATCGCAACTTTGCCCTCCCCAGGCGCAGTCGACCGGGCCAGTTTTATAGCCAGCCAGAACACATAAGCAGCACCCAGGTATTTCATCCAGAGCCCCGCAGAAGGAAATTGAATAATTATTCCACCCAAACCCGCTCCGATCAACATAGTCACTACCCATGTTGCAACGTGATATCCAAAGTTGGCGGGGAGCGTCGCCCGTATCCCAAATCTTGCCGAGTTGGCAGCAAAAAACATATTTCCCGGGCCGGGACTGAATGCCAGCGGAAACAAAAACACCAGAATTGCCAATACATTCATTCAACATTCTCCTTTTTGGAGATTATTGCGTCTTTGCGATACGCCATTCACTCCGTTTCTTGCTTTCAACATTTATAGATAGCCCATTGCCGCAGCATAAGAATCTCTGGTAGACTTTTGAAAAGTACACAGAATAGCTGGCCAGATTGATTTGATAAAAGGCTTGCAGGGAAGGATTTACATGGCACCGGCTTCCTATCGCGCGATCCATCCGGAGAATTCGGACACCCATCGTCACTCGCAGGATCTAAACGCTGCAATAAACCAGCCGCAATCAACACCCGTTGTTGCCGATATTCTCACGCGCAAGGGCAAAGACATATTTTCGGTCACCCGGTCCACCAGTCTTGCAGCTGTCGCTACAGAACTCGCTCGCAAAAAAATTGGTGCCATGCCGGTGATTGATAATTCAGGCGAACTGGTTGGCATCATTTCGGAACGGGATATTGTGCAAAAGCATATTGCCGGTGATACGAATTTTCTGACAAATCCGGTTAGTTCTCTGATGACTGAAAATCCCGTAACATGCACACCTGAACACACATTGGGCGATGTTATGAATCTGATGACCGAAGGCAAATTTCGGCATGTTCCAGTACTGAACAAAGACAGACTGTGCGGGATGATTTCAATCGGGGATCTGGTGCTCAATCGCCTCAATGAAATTGAATATCAAAACCTGAAAATGAAACAGCTCATGGTGGGCTAACCCCACGCCTGCCTGAGTATATCGCAAAGCTGGAGCTGTACTCGCTTACCCGTGTCCGGGACGGTGAGTTGGTCCAGTATCCGCACGAAGGTTTCTGACTTTCAATACCGGAGTATTTGTCGAAACATTTCCCTGGTGTTCGCGCCAGACCACAAATAACCCACTTGCGATAATGACAGAAGCTCCCAATGCCACCCAGATATCAGGGAAGCTTCCGAACAGGAAATATCCAAATAGAACAGCCCAGATTATCTGGGTGTACTGAATTGGCGCGACGACCACGGCGGGAGCCACCCGAAAAGCACTTATTATTGACACCTGCGCCAACATAACCAGAACACCAATAACTGCCATCAAACCCAGATCCGGCAAGGCAACCGGCACATAAACTGCTGGCAAAAAGAGTGCCATGAATATGACATGACCAATGAGGGGATACAGGAGTAACACTGCGCCCCGTTCTTCCTTGCCAATTTTACGAATGATAATGCTGGACAATGCCGTCATCAGTGACGCTGTTAACGCAGCTGCATGACCTGGGCTGAAATCGGTATAGCCGGGCCTCAGGACAATCAAAACACCAATGAGACCCGCGATGACAGCAAACCAGCGTCTTGCGCCAACCGGCTCACCCAGCAATGGCACAGAAAGCATCGTGATCAGCAAGGGAGTTGCAAACAAAAGTGCATACACTTCTGTGAGGGGAAGAACCGTGAACGCGTAAAATGCCGAGGTAATTCCGATAACACTGGCGATGGTCCGGCCAAGCAAATACCATGGATGCCGGGGGCGAAAATTATCAACCACACCATCTGCAGTCATCAATATTGAAACTGGTACAAAGGCAAACAATGCTGAAAAGAAGATTATCTGAAAAACCGAATAGTTTTCACCCAGCACTTTAACGATTGCGTCATGGGTCGAGAAAAGCCCAAAAGCCAGGAGCGCATGAAACAGGCCGCGCGTTACGCTGGAGTTTTCTTTGCTATCCTGTGCCAAATTAATTCCTGCCTTCTTGTTGCATTTCACAATAGCTCGCCAGACTTGCAAGATAGTAGTTCAAAAAAGCCATATTGACATTTATACAGCAATTTTCTAAATGTCTGGCGGGGTTCCGCCCCCGCCGCTCGCAGGCATTAGCCCACGGTGAAGTCGGACATTTGAAAATGCATCATCCCATACATATGCGGGTTGATGGCAACGCGGGCACCATCGTTAAAATCCTGTCTTGTATGAGGTTCAGTAATGCAACCCTCCCTGCCCGGCCATGTGGCTTTAAAATCACAAGCCAAACGACTGCGAAATTCCATGTTGGAAAATGGTCAGAATATTACTCATGGAAAATCCCTGGAATTGATTGCTCATCTACACGGATATCGTGACTGGAACACACTATACGGTGCAATTGAGAACAAGCCGGAGCGTCTAATGTTGAATCCGGGAGACCGGATCACAGGCAAATATCTTGGACAACACTTCAGTGCCGAAGTTCTGGGTGTTTTTGTCCGCTCTTCGCACGGAAGAATACGCATTAATTTGAAGTTCGACAAACCGGTTGATGTTGTCCGGTTTGACAGCTTTTCATCGTTAAGGCAAAGAGTGACGGCAACGTTGAACACGGATGGCCGGACGACCGAGAAAACCTCCAATGGAGAACCGCAAATGGTAATCGACCTGCACTAGTCGTAATTCCCGGTTCCAGTTCGATAGTTATAAAGGCACCTGTTGCGGTAAATGCCGCAGGTGCCTGTGTCGTATGAAATGCCAACAAAGAGCAGTTTCAATCCGCTTTGCTGGTCAATACCAAATCAACCATTTCCTGCCGCATTACGCCATTACTAAACGCATTGGGTGGAGCAATTACACCTTGAAGAAACACAGCCATCTGCAGGCTTTCAGCAATACGTTCTGCACGAATTATAAATTCAGGTGCAGCTTTTCCGCAAACCTGATGAGCAGTGGAGCGAAAAATATCCAGCCAGGTTTTAAAGTCATCGGGTGCCAGGCCGTCAAGCTTCATGTGTATGGGAACCGGCCTGCCGTTATACTCTGCAGTACGCATTGAAACGGATCGCCAGAAGGATTTCATACGCTCCATATGCTCAGGCCATGACAAGGTCATACCGTTGTTAAATAGCACATTCAGCCTGGGATGATCTTTGATCCGCGTGTAGAAAGTCTCAACCAGGCGATCAACCATTAAAACATCAATACCGGGAGCGACAGGATGTCCGCGATTTTCCGAAGCACGGATAGTTACTTTCGTTCCATCACTGGATTGTCGTCTTGTGGGATCAACATTATGCATATTACCAACAGCCTCGTTTAAGATACATTTAATATGCATATTAAATTAAACATCACAAGGGACCGAACGTCGCAGGCTGCCACGTTATCCACCGATACTAAAGTTCAATGTTTTCTTCCTGCAGCAATCGGGCAAAAGCCTTTGATCGCAAAAATCCATATTCAGCTTCTCTGGGACCCAACAATGTATCCAGGCCCTCGAGCCTCTTATCAACAACACCCGGGTGGCACATAACCACGCCCCCCTCACAAAGCCCCCGCGTAAAGCGCTGGTAATGCCCAACCAGCTCAACCTGACTTGGTACACAATTATATGAATAGGCGCCGTCAAACGACTGATTTGTATGTATCTCTTTTGAAAGCAGAACAAATTTCCGGCTTAAAAATTCCAGAACAGCTGACTTCGCTCCACTGGCAATCAGAGTTGGAATAACGCCTGCACCCCGCCCGCATTGCCGCACCCAGATACCTGGTATTTTTTTATCACGTAAAACACGGAATAACGCTTCACGAACACCTGGAAATAAATGGCAATGCTCATGCCCGTCGATGAACGCCGGAAAGGCACCAAAATGCGCTCTAAAACGAGCCAGCTGCGTGGTTATTTCTGTTTCAATGCGGCCACGATCAAGTTGCCGGGCGAATCCCAGCCACAGAAGTTTTTCTTTTGAAACAAAGTGACCGTCACAGGATGGTTCAAAGCCTGCAGACCGGGGCGTAAACCGGCCCGTAAGTGTCAAATGCAATCCAATTTGAACGGGATACTGCACCTGATCCAGACATCGCTTCAGTTTCTTGACTTCCGCTGGCCAGATATCTGAAACAGCCATGCACGACGTAGCGTTGATCCTCTGCATCAAAAGCAGATCAATTATCGCTTCATCCACGCCTTCCGAGATTCCAAAATCATCGGCGCACAAAACGATTTTCCGTTTTGATTGCATTACTATACCTTTGATTTTGAGGGCGAATTATCCTTACTCGAGGCGGATTTGTTTATTTTGATAACTTCATCAATATGGATGGAATCCGCAACAAAATAAACCGGACGCGCTTTAAGTTCGCCCAGAATACGACCGATATATTCACCCAGAATGCCGATCATGAGAAGTTGAACACCACCAATTATCATCACCCCCGCGATCAGAGATGGGTAACCGGCAATATCGATGTCGTAAAACACCTTTTGACCAATGATAAAAGCGCCATAGAAGAAGGCCAACAAGGAGAGGCAGATGCCCAATAAGCTTGCTATGCGTAGCGGTGCGATAGAAAAAGAAGTAAGACCTTCTATAGAAAGGCCGAGCAGCGAAAAGAAGTTCCAGCTGGTTTTACCAGCAGATCTTGGCAGTGGCACATATGGAATACCGGTTTGCCGAAAACCAATCCAGCTCGAAAGGCCTTTAAAAAATCTGTGTCGCTCCGGCAACTGGCGTAATGCACTGGCTGCACGCGGAGACAACAAGCGAAAATCTCCTGCGTCAGAGGGTATTTCAGCCCGGGTTCCCCAATTCACCAACCCATAAAACAGTTTTACCGAAAACCTGTAACGTGTCCCCTCGCCTTTTCGATTTTCCTTATATGTGTAAACAACGTCATAGGCATCATCCAACCACTTGCCAACAAGCAGTGGAACAAGATCGACAGGATGTTGTCCATCTCCATCCATGAACAATACCGCACTGTCATCCTCTGCCGCTTCCAGTCCGGCCAACAACGCTGCTTCCTTGCCAAAATTTCTGCTGAATGAATGCCCCGATACACTTACCGGCGATGGATCAAGGTCCTGCAGTCTTTCCCAGGTCTCATCAACACTCCCGTCATTGATGAAAATCACAGCCAGTTGAATGGAATAAACAACAGCAAGCTGCTCACCACATTTAACAAGATCCCGATGGATATTTTCAAGACTATCCGCTTCGTTATAAAGAGGCACAACAATCGTAAGTTTATTCGTCAAATCGGTCATAAATTCGCCTGGTCACGCTGATACGTCCAACAAGTAACTTTGAATGCGAAGGAGAGCAAGTCAGAGTTTTACGGCAAGACCAGGACTTCGAAAATGTAGTAAACAAATTGAGCGGTCCGGATTGTATCAATTGGTATTCAGCTTTTTGGAAATGGTTCTGACTGACCAGAATACGCCATGAACGGTACTACGTACAAATGCGAATCATGGACCAAACAACAACGCGCCACAAATTGTTTCTCCAGCCGAAATGAGAACGGTTAAAGTGCTGCGAAGTATACCGTATACACCGTAAACTGATCTTCGATTTCGAACCGATACATTCGGGTTTTTAATTTCCGAAAACAGCACCCGAGACACAGCAAGCACACTATATCATTGATTTGTCACCTTTATTTCAAAATAACGCCTGGTTGCACAAATCAGGAACCAGATTAATCACTGTCCATCCCATCATTGATTGACCTGTTAATTTTCCAGGAACCCACACCAAAAAAACGCCAGCGTTACAAAACCCTTTGCGCATACTTGAACAATCAACATATAGTCTGTTCATGAAGTGTTTTGCAGTGTCGGGTGTTCCCCTAAATTCCCACCTGACAATGCACCGGCCAATTTGACCGGGCACTTCACGTAGAGACGGTTATCCCCGATTTACCGTCTCAACGAGGCCGTCCCCCCGGGCGGCCTCTTCCAGGGGATCCGAAATTCCCCGGCTACCGGTAAATCATATTTTGAAAAATTTTCAGAGAACCCGTAGCGCTACCGCGTTTTCGACCAGTGCTGGATTTAGCTTGCCAGACAGGTGCAGACATGCCATCAAGACTTCATTCATTCAGAGAAGGGCTGGCGCCCTCGCCAACCTGCCTTACCGGGCAAGGTGGCATCCGTATTTCGGAATGTGGTTTCCATTTTGGAGGCAACTAAACGGGCCCCATGCCAGTCCTCCTTGGCTCATGCTGAAGGAGAGTTTTTGTGCACCACAAAGTGCCAAATCCAGACATTAATGGCCAGACCCTTATTGATGGACAGTCTTCAATGCAATCTGCATTCAGCATTACAGTCTTGCAGCCGGAACCAGAATTTGTGCATTCCCCCGCGTCTCTTGTGAAAGCAATTTTGGAACGGGGAATTAAACTCAATGTAATGCCGTTACATCATGCAAAAACTCGCGGTGAAAATTCATGGTGCGGTGAAACAATTTTCCAGTCCCGGCTTGAAGACTATCATTTGCTGTATACGCAAACAGGTCCACAGGTTGTCGATGAAAATTTGTTTGCGCAGGCGGTGTATAGATACCAGGCTTATGCAGAAACAGTCCGCAGGATGGTACGTAAACCTGTACCCGCAAGGATCAAACCCGCTTTGCCCCCTGTAAAATATGTTCCGAAGACCGACTTCCATCCCGCACCGCAGAAATGATCCAGGAATGAACGTTTGCAGGCGACCCGGGATCATGTTTTGCCGAATTACTTAATAATAATGGGATCATGACCTGCCCGAATCGCTGTTATTGCTGTTAATTTGGGGCTGGTTGTTTTGCGCACCGCCCGCATGTCCATCTCATCTGTTCATACCGATATGACTGTCTTTGTTCGCAAACCCGTGTCCCGGAAAATGTTTAATTGCTGTGCGCATCCGATGTCTGCGTTGAGCCAGTATAAATCTTGTCGCATATTGGGCTACGAGGTTCGGATCGGCACGATACCACCAGCGATTGACAACATGGCAAAACGGCGTGTTATCAAAATTCTGGACATGAGACCCGTTTGCAACAATTATGATCTCAAACGGGCTACCAAAGCGTCAAATAACGGATTTTCCGCGGCAAAAACGTAATCAAGAGTAGAAACTCCAATTGGTGTCGCCCCCTGTGTCCGAAGCCAGCGGGAAAGCGCATATACTTTTTGTTCCGGAACATGCAAAACAACATCCCGACCTTCGATTCCGTAAGGCGTAATCGCTGCAAACCTATCCATTGCTTCCCTGGCAAGCCGTACAGCATCGGCACTCCGGGTACGGACTTCTCTAATTGACCTTGCCCGCTCTTCTGCCTGTATCCGGTCATATAGCCCGGCGGCGGCTATTAGCGCATCCTCATTCCAGTCAGCATGCAGGGACGCCACAAGATTAGCCTGGGAACGAAGAATTACCCCGCCCTCCGGTATCTTGAGGTTGTTTGCGTGCAACGTTGAACCCGTTGAAGTGATATCTACAATAATATCCGCGGAACCCGCAGCGGGCGCTCCCTCAGTTGCACCCAGGCTCTCTACAATCCGGTAATCCAGAATTCCTTTGGCTGCAAAAAAATTGCGGGTCAGGTTGACGTATTTGGTCGCAATTCGCATTCGCCGACCATGCCGGACCCTCATATCTATCGCAACATCACCCAGGTCATCAATTGTACGCACATCTATCCAGGCATTGGGTACTGCAACGACAACATCGGCGTGGCCAAAGCCAAGCGGAACAGATAAATCAACATGATCATCGGCATGTTCAATGGTCTCACGAATGAGATCCTCACCGGTAATACCAAAGTGAATTGTTCCGGATTTCAACTCCCGCGCAATTTCAGAAGCAGACAGGAATGCGATCTCGGCATTTTCCAGTCCTTTTACCAAACCACGATAGTTCCGGTCTCCACCCGGACGCGAGATACCAAGACCGGATCTGGCAAAAAACGCCAGAGCCTTTTCCTGCAAGCGGCCTTTGGAGGGCACAGCAATGACAAGATTATTTTCCATCAAATATGCTTTCCATCAAACAATCGATCCAGCCAGATCGAAAACCCGATAGCAGGAACCTCAACATCAGCACCCATTAATCCAAGCAACGCATCATAGCGCCCGCCGCCAACAAACTGGGCAGTATCGGGGTTTTCGGCATCACAAATATCGAATACAAATCCGGTATAATAATCAAGCCTTCGGCCAAAACCGGTGGAACACCATAATTGACCAGGCAAATCCACCTGTTTTATCGCTTCGATCCGGTTGGTAAAATTTGTGCCAGCTTCGCCCAAAGAGATGTCGTATTTCTTTTCAAACGAAGATAGCGCAACGGGAACCTGATCAAGGTTACCGCCAATAGTGAAATAATCCCGTAAGCCGGATATAGAATGATCTGTAACGCCGCGCCCTGATTGTTGCTCCGCTTTAGAGAGAAATCTTGTTGCAATTTCGTCAGCAGTTCGTCCGCCAACGGTTTGAAGCCCTGCAATGGACAACATATCTTCGACAATCGCCTTGGCAGCCTCGGGCTTTGTACCTCTAAGGGCCTGCATCAATCCGCTATTGGCGTCTGTTGCGGGTTCACTCATCCGGGCAAGAATACCATTGATCAGTTTGCGATCACCAAATGCGCTAATTAATCTTTGCTGCCATATTGCCGGGATGCCAAGCGCATCAAGCAAAGCCAGAAACAATGCCTTGTCGCCTATTTTGATCGACAATGCCTCGATATTTGCACCACTTATCGCTTTAAGGGCAAGCGAAAGGGTTTCAACATCAGCCTCAAACCGGCTCGAAGGAGCAATATGTTCAATTCCTGCCTGATAGAATTCTCCACTCGCATCGTGTCCGCGTTGTCGGAAAACCTTGCCGTGATAAGCATAACGCTTTTCCCGTGACGCATCCCCGTTTGCCAAATGATGCAGGCAGACCGGGATTGTCATATCCGGGCGCAGAGCCATGTCTTCACCGTCAAGACCAGGCGAAACAAAAAGTCGCCGTCTTATGTCTTCACCGATCANGTCTACAAAAATATTTGCCGGATAAAGGATATCAGGATCAATCTGTTCATATCCTGCACCATCCAATAAAGTAAGCAGCTCCTTAACCGGTGATTTTTTGCCGCTATCCATTTTTTGGCTCCGCTGCTTCTGCGGACCTGTCTGCTTGCTGTTGCGCCAGAATGTCGTGGATCGTTGTAATCATATCCGCCAAAGCAACGCTTACCTGAGCCGGTCGTTCTTCACGCCAGGTCTTGTTGTCGTCAATCTCGCTGGACAACCGTTTACCTTCCACAAGATCCTTAATCTGGACTTCGCCAGCTTCACGCTCATCAGAGCCCTGAATGATCACGCAGGGAGCGTCCCGTTTATCAGCGTATTTCATCTGGGCCTTCATACCGGAACCACCCAGATAGAGTTCGGCACGAATTCCTGCCTGGCGCAAATCGGTGACCATTTTCTGGTACCCGGCGATTTGATCCTTATCCATAACCAGAACAACAACAGGTGCAGGCAGAATATGGAGATCAAGTTTCCCCAAAGCCTTAAGGGCTGCCATCAGTCGGGAGACCCCGATTGAAATTCCGGTTGCAGGTACTTTGGTCCCTTTGAAGCGGGCGACCAGTCCGTCATAGCGACCACCACCGGCAACCGATCCAAAACGGGCTTTTTCGCCCTTGTCATTGACAGTTTCAAAAGTTAATTCAGCTTCATAAACCGGTCCGGTATAATATTCGAGACCACGGACCACTGATGGGTCGATCAATATTTGATCGTCCCTGTATCCCGCAGCTTCAAACAACGCTCCCATTTCGGCAAGTTCCTCGACACCTTCAAGGCCAGCCTGACTTTCGCCCACCAGTTTGCGCAGATTGCTGCAAGTGCCCGTTGCATCGCCGGTTCCTGCTTCCACAAAAGCAATAATATGCTCAATCTGGTTTTCTGTCAGTTCAGCGCCTTTGGTGAAATCACCGGATTCGTCCTTGCGACCTTTGCCAAGCAACATTCGAACACCATCTGCTCCAAGGCGATCCAGCTTATCTATAGCCCTTAAAACGGTCAGACGGCTAACAGCAAATTCGTCGCCCCCAAGTCCGACAACTTCAAGGACTCCGTCAAGGACCTTGCGATTATTGACGCGGACAAGATAGTCACCACGATCGATGCCAACTGCTTCAAGGGCATCGGCGGCCATCATGCAAATCTCGGCGTCGGCAGAGGCGCCTGGCGCACCGACACTGTCTGCATCAAATTGCATGAACTGTCGGAACCGCCCGGGTCCTGGTTTTTCGTTTCTGAACACATATCCCGCGCGATACGAGCGATATGGTTTGGGCAGCATGTCGTAATTTTCTGCAACATATCTGGCGAGCGGAGCCGTCAAATCATATCGCAAACTCATCCACTGATCATCGTCGTCCTGAAGAGAAAACACGCCTTCATTTGGACGATCGCTATCAGGTAAAAATTTRCCAAGCGCATCRGTRTATTCAAGMARGGGAGTTTCAACCGGATCRAAGCCATAATGTTCGTAAACAGCCMTGATACGCGACAGCATATGCTCGCCTGCGCGGATTTCCGCTGCATTGCGATCAACAAAACCGCGAGGCAAGCGAGCCTTTGGTTTTAAGGGCTTTTTCGTTCTGGCCATTTTTATGTCCGGTCAAATTTGTAGCAAAAATCATCTCCGTCACAATTTACRCGACGGATGTAAGTCTCCTAGACCATAGAGATCACATGGGCAAGAAAGGCCGCCAATATTCTGTTACAGGCTTTTTTGCGGTCTTTCGAAATTTTCGCGGGCAGTTTCAATCATATCCCGACAGATACACCCCTCCAGATGGTCATTGACCATTCCCATTGCCTGCATGAAAGCATAAATGGTCGTTGGACCTACAAATGACCATCCACGCTTTTTGAGATCCTTTGAAATCGCTGCAGACACATCGGTTTTGGCAAGCTGCATTGCCGCAGCATAATCCATTTTCACGGGTCTTTGATCGGCTTTTGGTTCATAAGCCCAGAAATATGCAGCAAGAGAACCAAATTCCGAACGCATTTCCTGCGCACGTAATGCGTTATTGATCGTGGATTTGATTTTCCCCCTGTGACGAACGATGCCTGCATCGAGTACCAAACGTTCAACATCCCCATCATCAAAAGCAGCCACTGTGTCAATATCAAAAGAAGCGAACGCCGCGCGAAAATTTTCCCGTTTTTTCAAAATTGTGTACCAGGAAAGCCCCGACTGAAATCCCTCCAGACAGATCTTTTCAAACAGGGTTCGATCGTTTCCTGTCGGTGTCCCCCATTCATTGTCGTGATACACCTGATAATCAGGTTTTGAACCCGCCCACCAGCATCTAACAATACCGTCATCGCCCCTTGCCAGTCCTTCGTCCATTTCCATCTCCCTGTTTCCTTTTTGTTCCTTACATGGAAATAAAAAAGGCGCAACCTGTTATGTTGCGCCCGGATAACCTGTACAAATCTGTGCCCTCAGGCGAACAATGCGTCGATATCATCCTGACTGACTGTATCCACGTCATGATCCAGCGCCGGGCCATTAAGCAGTGCATCATCGCCCTCCCGTTCTTCCATAACAGAAAGCTCCAGATCCTTGAATTGCTCAATTCCACCCCAGATATCAATCATATGGGTGATCCGGTCTTCAATAAATTTAAGAACATTCACAACTTTTGTAATGCGCTGACCAGTTAGATCCTGAAAGTTGCAGGCCTCGAAAATCATAATCACCTGATCCTGAATTTCATTGGCAAGATCTTCCTGCTCCCCTGTCAGGGATTTACCCAGACGTGTCGCTTTTTCATCAATTGTTTCGGTTGATTCCAGAATTTGCTCTGTAGCCTGTTCGGTACCGTTGACGATTGCATCCAGCTCGTCAGCTACGCGAACCATGTTATGCTGGTCATCAAATCCGGATACATGAAGTGAAGCAATTTCTTTTTTTGTATCGCCAATCGCAAGATAAATATTATCAAGTTCGGCTTTCAATCTCATTGCATCGCCAAACTCGGTGCGCAAACCATCCATAACCTGCTCACGCATTTCCTCAGCCGTCATTCCCTCGTTTGCAGATCCTGCATTTGCAAATACCAGGTTACGCAAACTCTTGATTTCAGCCAGCAATTCCGCATGACGATCCAGCTCTGGCTCCGGCTTTAGCTTTACGCCAGAACCAGGTATCGGAGATTGTTCAATGCGAAATTCTCTTGTGGCGTTTGACGACATACACAACTCCCGTCCGTCTTACCCAAACCTTTCGGCAAAATAAGCAATGAACGTTAATAAGTCGTATTTCAGTGAAATTTTCCACGGTTTCCAAAGCACAATTATGGTTTATTATTTATTCTAAATGTCACAACCTGAAAATCCAAAACCGGAGCAAACGAATATTCTGTCATTCTGGAGCCAAATCAAATTGCAAATTCAGATCCCGAAATCCATAATTCTTTCGAAAGTAATGATCTTTGTATTGGTATTCCTGTCCAACACACCAATACATCGTGCAATGGCATTTTCCCGTATTGACGTACAAAACGGGTTTTATAAAGCCGTAATGGGTGTGGAAATCACACGAAGCGGCAATGCGGAAAATCGGGTAAAAAAATACCTCAAACCAGTTCGTGTTTACATTATAAACCACGCGAAAAAACCACGCTCCAAAGCTGTTGGTCAATTCATTCGCAAACTAAACAAGACAGTTTTCGGTCTTGATATCGCATTGGCACCCCGGGCCAACTCCGCAAATTTCATAGTGCACGTCGTCGACAAAAAACAATTTCTGCCATTGGTCCGCCGAAAAGTATTCAACAATCAAAAGATCAGGATAAATGGTAACTGCCTGGTGCATGTATTATCCGACAGGAGAGGCATTTCAAAGTCGGAAGCCTTTATTGTGTCAGACCGGGGAGAAGCATTCTTCAAACGTTGTCTACATGAGGAAGTCATGCAGGGACTTGGACCACTTAATGACGATGCGTCATTGAAATACAGTGTCTTTAATGATCGATCCAGACTGACGGAATACACACGCTTCGACAAATTCCTACTCAATATATTATACCACCGAAAAATCAAAACCCATATGGATCGCAATGCGGTCGACAAGGTTTTGAACGGCGTAATCTCAGATGTATCCCGTCGACTTTCCAGCCGACTTCAATAGTGGAACCGGCCAAATCATTATGGTTAATGCTGCTATCAGCCAGAAAACGTTTCCTTAACCCTAAAAACTGGTAATTGCCGGTTTCGCAATTGATTCACCTTTGTAGAACTTCCAGTTGCCTATCTTCTTAACCACGAAAATGTCGCATACATCCGCAGTGCTCATCATTTGATGTGACGCTGTCTGGCTGCTGACCTGTGTAAGTGAGTAAGACGATGAGCCCAAGTGTCCTGATACGAAGTATCCTGTTACGATCCGCCATATGTGGATTTGCCATTTTGACAGCGGCCAACGCAAATGCCGGATCGAAACGATACGCGTCTCCTCCGCCTCTTGTATTAAGTCCGCATGCCGCGGAACCCTGGATCATGCAGCTTCAACCAGGGTATCGCATTAAAATTACAGATCCAGCCCGAAATACCTATCGCTCCAACAGAGGGCGAGAGATCGCATCCTACAATCGCGGGTCAACACGGGTTGTGCGAAAAAAACAGCAGGGGCTGGATCCCCGTTTTCTTCCCCAGGTCGTCGATTATTATGGCAGTGAAAAGCCTGGAACGATCATCATCGATACAAATGAACGCCATCTTTTTTTAGTAATGGCCGGAAAAAAAGCCCGACGCTACGGTGTTGGTGTTGGACGACCAGGGTTTGAGTGGTCTGGCGTACATAAAGTCACCCGTAAATCAGAATGGCCGTCATGGAGACCGCCTGCAGAAATGCGCAAACGTCAACCCGGATTACCTGTATTTATGGAAGGTGGTCCCAACAATCCGCTCGGTGCCAGAGCACTTTATCTTGGCAGCACCCTGTATCGTATTCATGGATCAAATGCGCCATGGACTATTGGCAAAGCTGTATCTTCCGGCTGCATCCGGATGCGCAACAAGGACGTCGAGGATTTATACACCCGCGTTGGCGTGGGAACACGCGTCATAGTGATCTAGCATCCAAAGTACAGTCAAGAAACTTCGGGGCCGCATACGTGCGGCCTTTTGTTTTTTGCCGTTAGACAAACCAAAACCGATATAGTTCAGATTACATGCCCACCAGTTGCCCCGTATCAATGTTGGATTACCGGTGTGCAGAGTTCAGGAGAACTCCTTTAGTCATAACAATTGCGTGATGCAAATCTCGAACCATCATGGTTATTCGCCGTTTTGCGCCAATTATCGGTTTTCGAAATAAGAAAGAATATCCCAATCGCTCCTGGATTAAACATTTGCTCACACAAATTCAGCGACATGGTCTAGAAACGATGTAGATACGTACTTCATGCAATTTGTACATTGAAAGATGTAGCACTCCAATGTGGATCCTGACTTTGCCAACAAACCGGATCAGTTTCCGGACAGCACTGAAAATGCTGGCTGCGTGCGTGGTTATGATCTCCAGCTTGTTGAACGCGCAGCAGGTGGCAGGATCACCTTGCAAACTAAAAGCATCCATAAGGTCCACAGTCACAGATTTTGAAATGGCCTGGGTTTCCAATTCAGACCACCTGCTCCCAATCACGGCATCACGTCAAACTACAGAGCTTCAAAATTCAAAACCGGGTTTAGATCCGCATGCCGGAGAACCATGTCCGAACTGCCTGGTCCCYACATTTGTAYAATTGGACTTCAACGCCCGTTTTTTTGAAACTCCACCATTTCATTTTGTCATCAAATCAGATTATGAACATCCKGAACCTGGACCTCCGCGCCATTCGGCAGCGTCACCATTGTTGTTTTCGTAATCTGGATTAAATACATGTTTGAAAAATTGATAATTGYCGTATGCGCAACTGCGCTTCTTATTGGCAGCTCGATGAGCGCCAACGCGGCCCAGGGATATTATGATCCCGAAACGAGAATGTTTGTCGAAGTCAAAAAGGCAACCATTAGTCGTTCCCGAAAAGTCAAGGCGCGCTTCGTTCGCAAGGAAGTCTCGTACAAGACCAATCACAAAATCGGTACAATTATCGTTGATCGTGATGATTACTATCTGYACCTGGTGACGGCTAAAGGCAAAGCCATGCGCTACGGTGTTGGCCTGGGACGTGAAGGATTTGGCTGGGGTGGACAAGTCAAAATTCGCYGCAAGGCCGAATGGCCAGGCTGGACACCTCCAGCAGCGATGCGCAAAAGACAGCCGGAACTGCCGCGTTTCATGAAAGGTGGCAAGGACAATCCACTGGGCGCGCGGGCACTATATCTTTATAAAGGCGGCCGGGACACATTATATCGCATCCATGGCACCAACGCACCATGGACGATTGGAAGCAATGTATCGTCAGGCTGCATTCGTCTGGTAAATGAAGATGTGATTGATCTGTACAATCGGGTCAAAATGGGTGTCAAAGTCATAGTCCTGTAAAGATTCGGACGATATGCAAGCGGTTCAAGGGAGGCAACAGCCTCCCTTTTTCATAACATCAACGACCATGCCGTTGCACCAAGCATGGCGATCGCCATAAAAATAGTGATAATTCTCAGAGTTCGGCCTTCCCCCAGGATCTTCAATATTGAAACGCCTGCAAAAGCATAAAGAGAATGAAACACCATACCCCCGACAAAAAATCCCGCCGTTAACAGGACAGCATTCTGAACACTTCCCTGACCATTGGCTGCAAAAAAACTGGCAAAGGCGACAAGGCTCATCGCCCAGGTTTTGGGACTCAGCGGGTGAATAAGCAACCCCTCCCAAAATCCGGGCAGGGCCGCATCTCCACGTGGATTGATATTCATTGAAATAATCCGCCATGCCAGCCAGCTCATATACATCATGCTTGCCAGCTTGAACAGATTAACCAACGGACCGCCCTGCGCCATAATCTGTCCCAGGCCAAACGCAACACTCATATTCAGTGCAAAAGAACCAATCTGGGATGCAATGATGACCGGGAATGCAGTGCGGTAACCTGCACTGGCTCCTATAGCCATGAAAGTGAGGTTCCCCGGCCCGGGCGTGCCTGTCATTACAATAACAAATACAGCGAATGCTCCAAATGTGGTCCAGTCCATGCCACCCTCCATACAATCGATACAATATTGGTACAAACTGTAAAATACTTGCAGAATTACTCAGGTCAATGTATTGATTGTCACCATGACAATATGGAAACCACAATTGGAAGGGCAGTCAGGCCCGATTTATCTTGCAATTGCCGATGCAATTGAACGGGACATTGCACAGGGTGTACTTACACAGGGTACGCGATTGCCACCCCAACGTGACCTCGCCTACAGGCTTGGTGTCACACTGGGAACAATTACGCGTGGATATGCCGAAGCTGAAAGGCGCAAGCTGGTGCAGGGGGAAACCGGTCGCGGAACATATGTAAATTCGCCCGGTGTACAACACTCGCCCTTGTTACCACGTAGCGAATTTCCGGAAGCTTTTGATCTGGCGAGAAATTTTGCGTTGCCTCATCTCAATCCGGATCTACGTTTTGCTTTGACAAACCTTGCAAAAGAACCCGACCTTTCGTCCTTGATGAATTATATTCCTTCCCAGGGTTTATTGCGGCACAGGGAAGCCGGAGCAGTACTGTTCAAACATTATGGTGTGGTTACCAGTCCCGATGAGGTGTTGATTACCTGCGGCGGACAGCATGCAATTCTTGTACTGCTGAAAGCCATGTTTAATCCCGGAGATGCTATTGCAGTCGATGAATTCACATATCCCTCATTACTTTCTGTGGCCGCCGGTCTTGGTCTTAAAATTGTACCCATTTGTTCGATACGCAATAAAGATGGCACCCGGGCGGGAATGTGTAGCRATACGCTGGARGAAGCCTGCCGCSAYCAAAATYTRCGCGGTTTGTTTATAATACCAAATGTCCAAAACCCGACGACMYATACTTTGACACTGACAGARCGSAAGGCGATAGCCAGGGTCGCCGGGAAGTATAATCTGGGGATCATAGAAGACGATCCATATACACTCTATTTGACTGATACACCGGTTTCATTCGTTACACTGCTTCCCGRTCAAACCRCCAGTATCGCCTCGATTTCAAAAGTAATTGCWCCCGGTYTGCGMACAGCGTTTGTACGGGTACCWGCATCSMTGTTYCATCAGGTACTCWGTCAAATTGGTGARACCACATGGATGGCWCCCCCRCTGACAACAGAAATCGGTGCCCGCTGGATTATGGATGGAACCCTGAAGCGTACTTTGGCAGCAAAATCGGCCATTATATCAAATCGGTTTGAAGTGGCGCTGGAAGCATTTGCACCTTATCAGATACGGGGTTCCAGAGAAAAAATGTTTGTGTGGTTATCTTTGCCCGGGCAGGTGAACCCGTCGGCACTGGAAGCTGAGATGGCTGCACAAAATATTGAAATTCTTTCAGCGCACCATTTTCAACCCAAAGGAAAACCTGTTGTATCCGCCCTGAGAGTAGCACTGGGAACAATTGCATCAGATAGTATATTTGCTGAATCATTGTGGCGATTACGCTCGTCCATTGATCTTCATGCCAGCGGAAAAACAACACGCCTTCAATTTGGCTAATCAAATTCGGGATAGCGAATGTCCAAAATGGAAATCATCGATCGCACAGAACTGACAGATCTGCTTGAAGATGGCGCCCCTGTCGCCAACAAAAAAATCGATCAGGTTAGTTTTGAGAATATTGACCTTGAAGGTGCCTGTTTTGAAAACTGCCATTTCGTATCCTGCCGCCTCATTGATCTTGATATGGAAGACGTGGAATTCACTAACTGCATTTTTCATGATTGTAGTTTTAGCAGGAGCCGGTTGAAAAATGCCCGGTTCAATGACTGCGTTTTTTTTGATGCAACAAACRACAGGAATTGCGATTTCAGCTACGCGATTTTGCACAATGCCCGTTTTGAACAATGCAATTTAACCATGGCCAATTTTAAAGCAGCAGATTGTTACGATTTGGCGATAAATGATAGCAAAGCCAACGGATGCTGTTTTACGGGCGCAACGTTTTCCCGATTGCTTGGTAAAACCAACGTGAACAATAGCGCCAGTTTGACCCGCACAATTTTTGATGACGCCGCCTTTGATGATCTGGAATTACAGGATTGTAATCTTGCCAGTTCAAGTTTCAGGAATGTGGATTTTTCCGGCACTAATCTTGATCAGGCGGACATGACATTCACCGATATTGTAAATGCCGATATCCATAAAGCCAGTTTTGAAAAAACCGACTTGCGAAACGCCAATATGGAAGGTTTTCTTCTCGGGAAACTAACAGGCTTTTATGGCCTAATCATCAGTGCGGAACAACAACAGGATTTGCTGGAAGGCCTTGGCATAAAGGTCCAATAAATATTCTATAAGCGGCAAAATCAACTTTTGTATTTAGAATTTGCCCGTCTCTCAACCCATTTCAGGAAACTGGCTACCACCAGCGTCAATATCACATACAAAATTGCCGCAGAATTAAAAGGGGCGAACGGCAAAAAACTGGCTGCCTGAAACTCCCGCATTCGCTGTGTGAGATCACGAACAGACAGGATCGATAGAAGTGATGTATCTTTCAACATCGCGATAAATTCGTTGCCCAAAGGTGGTATGACAATACGGATAGCTTGCGGCAAAACCACAAGTCGAGCAACCTGCCACCGCGTCAGCCCGACACTTTGTGCCGCTTCCACTTGTCCTTTGGGAATTGCCTCGATCCCGGCTCTGAAAATTTCAGCCATATAAGCCGAGTAACCAATCGCAATCGCTATAATTCCACGTATGAAATTGGGCAAATCAATAAAACCACCCGAAGCGGATTTCACTGCGCCTGACAACGGCAATCCCACATACAGGATAATGACCAGCATCGGAATTCCGCGAATTGTATCAATAAAAAATTCGGCCCAGATTGCAAGAGGATGCGTCCGATGGTGATAAGCCCCGAATGTGAGGACAAGCAATAATATACCCAGTGCCGCAAACACAATGCCCGGAATACGATATTTGTCAGCCAGAAATGCAGTATGCCAGATAACCGGTACATTTTCCGGAGCTTGAGCTACAGGAAGAAATGCAGCAGTTACCACTTTACCCTGGGACAATACTTCAAGTGCGCGATCCAGATCAACAACCGAGCGCAACTGACTCTTGGTTGACGTAGCTCCAGGATATTCCCCAAATCGGATGGTATCAGCGAGAGATTGTGGTGTGCCTTTTATCAGCGCAATGCGTTTTTCCAATGAACCAACCAGCACATAGTCTTCCCGATCTTGCAGGAAGAACCCACCGGAGATGATCAGGCAACTGACAGCCGTAATTACAAACCTCCGCAGAGTATATTGCCCAGGTTTCAAACCTTGCATTCCTGCCCAGACCAGACCCAGGGCAGCCGCGAAAATATAGGCAAAGAATGCCCCTCGCAATGTCACCATTAACCCTGTCGCAAACCCCAAATGTCCGACAAATACGATATAAAACAGCGCTTCAAAATTGAGAAATCCGATGAACCCAAAAATCCAGAAGGCCGTTTTGTGTTGTAAATCACGACCACGCCACCATGCCACCAGGGTCAACAACGGAACACAAACCAGATAAATTAAAAGAATGGTTCTTAGTCGGCCTTCAATGATTTCAAGGGCCTGGGATGTCAGCCTTGCAGGCCTCGATCCCTCAACAATCCAGGGATTGCCATATGTATCGCCGCCACCGGCGATGACGGAATGAAAGAAGGCTTCCAGATCATACCCGGATAACAAGACCAGAACACAGGCAAGGTTTACCCCCAACGCAGGCCAGGCAATTTTGCGCATCCGGCTTGTGGAGATTTTTCCTCTCAGAACCAGCAGGGGTAAAATACACCCGGCAACCAAAGCCACCAGCAAAAATACAAAATCAACAAAAATGGCACCTGCATGAGGTTCGATGCCGAGGATCGCTTTCAAGGACCTTTGATAGTTCCGCTGGCTTGCAAAGAGGTAAATAATCAAAGGCGCAGCGGCAAACAGAACCAGATTGCTGGGTCTGATGGTCTTGAAAATATTCATGCAGGCATTGTCCCCGTATTAATCGACACAAACACCGGATACTCCCGAAATCGGAGGATAACCGGTAGGCCAATTCCGTCTGCTCGTTCCCGGCGATGTCACCACGGGTCGTTGATTGATGATATCTTTAAGAGCCGGATCGCAGATCTTGATTGCATAAAAGAAGGCCCAACTAATTCGGGCCTTCCACAATTGGTTTTATTTTGACCAGTATTTGCTGATCAATTCGTCCAAAGTTCCGTCAGATTGAATTGCAGCAAGCCCTTCGTTCAGGGAATCTACAAGTTCGGAACCCTCGGGTGTAACCAGACCAAGCGGATCAGCTTTCAGACCTTTTATGCCTATGGTCAATTCACCCGCAAACTGTTGTTCATAAGCGTCTGCGGATGTTCCATCAATGATAACGCCATCAACATCACCACCCTGCAGTGCCAAAATAGCACCCGCATATGTGTCATAAAGCTGAACCAGATCGCGACCGATCAGCTCTTTGGCCAGCTCGGCATTGGTTGTTGCGTTCTGTGCAGCAAGTTTCTTTCCGCTCGACTTGAATTTTGCAAGCGTCAAACCTTCATCTTCGACACGAATGAGGATAGCCTGGCTCACAACCAGATAAGGCTCGGAGAAATCGACAATTTTGTCGCGCTCTTCGGTAATGGAAACGCCCGATATCACCATATCGAATTCACCCTGCTGAAGCGCACCAAAGATGCCGTCCCAGCCAGTGTTCACAAAATTGGTTTTGCAATTGATTTTTTCACATATGGCATTCATCACATCAATATCAAAGCCGACAATTTTACCTGTAGCCTCATCGACGGTTTCCATTGGTGGATAGGTAGCATCTGTGCCAATTTTCAGTACTTTGCCGCCCAGGTCAGCAGCCAAAACCGGTGCTGCAAACAAACCAAGTGCAGCAACGACTCCCAATATAGTTTTCATCATTTTCTCTCCCACAGTATCATAATTTCGTGTTTTCCGATCAGGACATTGCCGCATGACAAATCCGCGATCACCACAAATCCCTAATATTCACATGATTGAAAAGGTATACTTTCAGGTTTCGTGAACCTGTTTGCGTGAATTCAATCCTGTCTTCTCGTGCAATGCTTGCAAATTCTTTTTGATCCCGTTTGACAAACGGGTTTGTGGCCAATTCAATGCCCAAACATGAAGTGTAATTGTCATGAGGTCAATCGGTGTACAATTAATACTCGCCCACAGACAATGAGAATTGTCGCTGTTATAACTGTGAAAAGGATTTAAATCTCTCGTCAATCCAGCCAATTACCTGCCGTGTGGCATCGTCTTCCTTCAGATGGGGCTGGATTAACAACCAGCACTCCCTGCGTTCTTCAAGTCTGGTAACTACAAACGATTTGTCATCAAGCAATTCACCCGCAATAAATCCGGGTAAAATACCCACGCCGCTACGGGATTTAATTATGGATCGAATTATCCGTGTACTTGCCGTTTTCAACTGAACATTATCTCTCAATCCCCATCGAGACAACGCGCGCATTTCCGGAGTTTGATCAAGTTCATCTGGATATGCGCACATAATTGTATGCGATGTAGCTGCATTCTGGTTTCGCGGTTTGAACAAATAGAAAGACAAATCCACAAGTTTTCTCACAAGGAATGCTCCGCGCTCGGGTTTACCTAGTCGAATTGCCAGATCCGCTTCCCATTTGGAAAAATTCACATTTCTATCAGATGATTGTATTTCCAAACAAATTCCGGAATTACTGCCCAGAAAATCCGCCAAATACGGTGCCAGAATTTCCTCCGCCAGGGCGGATGTCATTGCCAGCCTGACATGCCCGGTTGGTTTGGAAATAGAATCTGACGACAATCCGATTGCGCGAGCTTCTCGTTCAATGATTTGAATCCGTGCAAGGATTTTTTCGCAATAGGGCGTAGGAACCCTGATGCCATTTTTTGCTTCAAAAAGTACATGGTCCAATTGTTTCTGGATACGTGTCAGCCTTCTTGAAACAGTAGTTTGATTCAGACCCGTTTCAAGCGCGGCTCCAGCAAATGATTGATGCCGGCTAACAGCTGCAATAATCTGCAAATCATCCCAATTCATGTTTACAACACCCGCTCCTGCAATTTCGCAGCCATCACTTGCATAAATACTGCATGAACGCAGCATCAATCCTGGTTTATTGATGGGTGGAGAATTTTAAAAAGGATTTCCAATGAACAACGCAACAACTTTGCTTGAATTATCCGGAGCCGATTTATCACCTTGCCTTATACAAAACGCGACCCTCGTTTTGATCGACATGCAAAATGAATATCTTGAAGGGCCAATCGCGGTTACTCAAGCACAACAGGCAATTGATAAAACGGTACTCTTGCTTGCAGCTGCCAGAAAAGCTGAAACGCCGGTGATTCATGTGGTGCACAAAGGCTCCACGGGCGGAATGTTCGACCTCACATCTCACAGAGGGGCAATAATATCACCACTTGCTCCGTTGCAAAACGAAGCCGTGGTCGAAAAACAACTTCCAAATTCTTTTGCCGGTACAAATCTTGACGTACTGTTGAAAGAAACAGGACGCCCGGAGCTTATCCTGGCCGGATTCATGACACATATGTGTGTGAGCACCACTGCCCGTTCAGCTGCTGATCATGGCTATCGTGTTACAATTGATGCCGATTGCTGTGCCACCCGAAACCTGCCAGATGGCGTCGGCGGCGAAATCGATGCAAATACACTCCACAACATCGCGTTGATAGAACTATCAGACCGGTTTGCAATAATTGCCCGCAATCATGTTTGGTAGATAATTTTAACAGTGGGCCAGTTTCGATAGTTTTTTCGGCTTTGGTCCACCGCTTGCCCAGTCAAGTAACTCTACCGTATGAACGACAGGAACATCTGTTCCACCGGCCAACTGAGTGATACATCCAATATTACCGGTCGCGATGATATCGGGTTGAACTGTGTGAATATTCTTGAGTTTCCGATCCCGCAGCCTTGAAGCAATTCGTGGTTGTAGAATATTGTAAACGCCCGCAGAACCACAACACAAATGAGACTCTGAAATCGCTTTCACTGTAAATCCAGCCTTTGACAACAATTTAACCGGAGCAGAATTGATTTGTTGACCATGCTGCATGGAACAGGCTGAATGATAGGCGACCACGAGATTTTTCGACGATTGTTTTGGAACATCCAGATTCTCAAGGAATTCAGATACATCCATCGCCTTGTTACCAACCCACTTTGCCTTTTCAAGCATATCAGGCTGATTTCGGAACATATGTCCGTAATCCTTGATGTTTGTGCCACACCCCGAGGCAGTGATCACAATGGCATCAATGTCACTCTTTTGTTGCTCATTCCACCAGATATTGATGTTGTTCTGCGCCTGTTGCCTGCTCGCGTCCTCCTTGCCCATATGCTGGACCAACGCGCCACAACAGCCCTCGCCACGTGCAATAACAACTTCATAACCAAGGCGTGTGAGAAGGCGGATCGTTGCATCATTGATGCCCGGGTCCAATACAGGCTGGGCACAGCCAGACATCAAAATGACACGTCCCTTTGGCGCGGTCAAAGCTTCATGAATCCGCGGAGTATCGAGCACAGAGCGACGCGGTAATTTTGCRGGTGCAAGTTCAAGCATTGCCCGTATACGCGATTGTATTCCCTTCCGTCCGAAAAGTTTGCGAAATGGTCGTGCAAAACTCGCTGCAGACAAAGCGAGCCGAAACATCTTGCGATCCGGCAATATTGCGGCAAGTATCACCCGGACGACTTTGTCTGCAAACTTGCGCTTGTGCGTGCGTTCAATATATCCGCGGGTAAAATCAACCAGATGCATGTAATCGACTCCGGATGGGCAAGTCGTCATACACGACAAACAGGACAAGCATCGATCCACATGTTTAACCAGATCTTCACCCGCCGGACGCCCGGCTTCCAGCGTATCCTTGATCTGATAGATACGTCCGCGTGGACTGTCCAGTTCATCCCCCAACAATACATATGTCGGGCAGGTTGCCGTACAAAATCCACAATGCACACAGGTGCGTAATATCTCGTCAGCTTCCGCGATGCCTTTGTCAGCCAATTGGACCAGTGAAAAATTCGTTTGCATCAAATAATTCCCATTGTCTCTGGATTGAGAATATTCGCAGGGTCAAATCGTTGTTTTATCAGCTTCTCGATCAACGCAACACCGGATTTTCGGGGATGATGAATGGCAGTTGTCCGACGAACCACATCTGTTGATTTGATCAGAGTTGCGTGTCCACCTAACTGATCCACAATATGGCGAATTTGCGCTGCGCCGCCATCGTGCAAATCATCATGCACACCAAGCCAGACCAGCCCTCCTGCCCAATCCATGACATAGGATGCAGCCATCTCCCTACACACCGCGTTTATAATCCGGGCACCGTCTGAAGGTTTTGTGGATATTTTCCAAATTGACTTAATGACATCTTTGTTGAGCAGGTCCACGTCCCGAATTGCTCTCCACAAACCATGCGATGCTTCACCCTCGAATTCATTGATTTCATGATCATTCAAGCGATCCGACAAATATTGTTTCAGGGCATTTATGCGATACCGCACCGATGCTTCAAACCCTTCAATACGCAGCATGGCTCCAGAGTTTTCACCCGAGACATAGGCTGCGCCAGTGATATCAAACGGAGTTTTCAATGCCTCATGGAATAAAGCGACGGCTTGTTCTGCTTCATACATTTGTATCCACAGCGTCATGGACGTTTCCGGACAGGGCATCAGTTTATAATTCACCTGTGTGATGGCACCAAGCGTTCCAAGTGATCCGCACATCAACTTCACAAGATCATAACCCGTGACATTCTTCATAACCCTGCCACCCGATTTGAAGACTTCACCACGCCCGTTAATCGCTTCGATACCGATCAGGGAATCCCGTGCAGCACCAGCCTGAATGCGCCGTGGTCCAGACAGATTACATGCGGTCATACCACCGATTGTTGGATTACCATCGTTCCCATAGAGACGATCAAGTCGCATTGGTTCAAAGGAAAATTGTTGCCCTTCACCCTTCAGAGCCTGTTCGATTTCATCCAGAGGTGTTCCTGCCCACGCGCCAATCACTAGCTCGTCAGGTTCATACAGCGTGATACCACGCAGTCCCGCCATGGATACCTGGCTGGCACCGTCATTTACGTGCCCAAATCCGTCCTTGCTGTTATTACCAGTCAATTGCAACGGGGAGCTTGTTTCAAATGCTTCGCTGATTATGCCAGACAATTCGGGCACAGAACCCGGAACAAGGATTGTCAAATCTCCGCACCTTCATGTTCGTGCCGCTGCAGCGGAACAGGTTTTTTCGCCCGGGCTGGTCGTCCATTGAGTGGAAACACCTTGCCTGGATTAAGTAACCATTGCGGATCAAGCGCTGATTTGATCGACATTTGCTGGGCGAGATCCACAGCATTGAACTGGGATGTCATCAAATCCCGCTTTTCAATTCCGACACCATGTTCTCCGGTAAGACAGCCGCCGACTTCCACACAGAGCTCAAGTACTTCGGCACCGCATTGTTCCGCCTTGCGCAACTCATCGGGATCATTGGCGTTGTAGAGAATAAGGGGATGCAGATTTCCATCACCGGCGTGGAATATATTGGCGACCTGCAAACCGTATTTTTCACAAATACGGGAAATTCCTTCCAGCACATCAGGTAACTGACCGGTGGGGATAGTTCCATCCATACACATATAATCCGCGATACGGCCCATTGCACCAAACGCGGATTTACGTCCCTTCCAAATCGCTGCACTCTCCGCCTCTGATTGCGAAACCTTGATCACTGCTGGATCATGATCTGCTGCAATTTCAACAATCCGGTCGATCAAATAATCTATTTCCGGGTCAGATCCTTCAACCTCAATGATAAGCAAAGCTTCAACATCAAGCGGATATCCAGCTTTGGCATATGCCTCACACACCCTGATGGCCGGACGATCCATATATTCAATTGCTACCGGAATTATACCAGCCCCGATAATCGCGGCAACACAGTGACCTGCTGCTGAAGCGGACTGGAATCCAAACAATACCGGCTTTGCGCCTTCAGATTTTGCCAGTATTCGGACCGTCGCTTCTGTGACAATACCAAGCTGACCTTCCGATCCAGTCACCAGCCCGAGCAAATCCAGACCAGGTGCATCGAGATGACCGCCACCGATGTCAACAATGGTGCCATCAATCAAAACAATGCGGACCCCCAGTAAATTATTGGTTGTCACGCCATATTTGAGACAATGCGCACCACCCGAATTCATTGCAATATTTCCAGCTATTGTACATGCCAGCTGACTGGAAGGATCCGGTGCATAGAAAAATCCGTCTGCCTCAACATGATTTGAAATATTGAGATTGGTAACACCGGCTTCCACCCGCATAAAACGATTATCAAAATCGACTTCCAACACCTTGCTCATGCGCGAAACGCCCAGCACAATGCCATCAGCAGCAGGTAATGCACCGCCAGCGAGAGACGTCCCGGCGCCCCGCGCAACAACAGGAATACCGTTTTTATGGCAATATGCCAATATCAGGGACACTTCCTGTGTCGTTTGCGGCAAGACAACTACCAGCGGCAATTGTTTGTAAGCAGTGAGTGCATCCGCATCATAGGCACGACGCGCATTTTCCGAAGATATTACACTTCCCGCTGGCAACATATTTTCAAGCGCCAAAACTATCTCTTCACGCTTGTCCAGCAAAGACTGGTCCGGTTCAGGTAATAATAATCCCGACATGGAATGCTCCAATCAGACACGATATGGATATGAACTCAATTCAGTTTAAACTGGTTCATTTAATTTACCAGTTCAATTAGATCAAACTGACACATAATGCAAATATTGACATATCAATATAACCGGCAACCATGAATTTCGGTTCGCGTATAATTTGAGGCATTGCATAGCAAATATTCGGGAACTTGATAACTTTCGCTGATGGTTACGGCTGAAAGCATGTCCGGTGCAACCTGCCACGACATATTCGTCCCTCTCAAGGAACGGCAGCGGATGTTTTGACCGGCACTGCGATCCGGCCAATCGAAAGATTCTGTTATACCTGTGTCAAATCGCCACTTTTCCTTGCGGCATATATCTCATAGTTTGAATACAACAAGATCCGGGATTACAAACACCAGCCCTGATTTCATCGGGAGAGGACCAGTTATGTATCGTTATTTGGCCATTGCGGGAATGGTTTTATTTGCTTCAACCTCAATGTCCGCCGCACAGGATGCTGCACCAACAGATTTAACTGCAATTATTGAAAAGGGTGACCTGAAAAAGGGTGCCAAATTGTTCAAAAAATGCAAAGCCTGCCATCAGGTTGGCGAAAAAGCCAAACACAAGGTTGGCCCGCAACTTAATGGCTTGTTTGACAGACCGTTTGCCGAGGCCGAGGGCTTTAAGAAATATTCAAAAGCATTCAAATCCAAAAAAGAAGCCGAGCCCGACTTTGCCTGGACTGAAGAAACTCTTGGCGATTTCCTGAAAAAACCCAAAAAATACATCAAGAAAACCAAAATGAGTTTCGCTGGCTTCAGAAAAGACAAGGATATTGTTAACATTCTTGCCTATCTCGCACAGTATGGTGTTGACGGCGTAAAAGCAGAATAATCGACGGCATAAATTCCAAAAAAGCCCGCCACCATTTGGCGGGCTTTTTTATTCAAGCTTCGCTTATCACAATTATAGAGGCACCGGAGACAACGCCTGTTCCCCTATCTTAACACCACTGATTTTTCCATCCAACTTTCACTCCGCTGAGCAGAATTGGTGTTAATCTGCGGAGTTACTTTCGTCCAGAGTGTGTTTGATACGAATCCGCCGCACGATATACCATAGAGAGCACACCACGACTGGAACGCTAACTGCCATCGCAATTGCCGGATCAATCGCATAACCTGGAATTTTAATGCCTTTGAACACCACGCCGATCAAACTGACGACATAATAGGAAATCGCGGCAACAGACAGGCCCTCAACCGTCTGCTGCAATTGCAATTGACTGCGGACACGCTTGTTCATCGATAACAACAAATCCGTGTTTTGTTTCTCCAGACCAACTTCCACACGCGCTCGCAAAAGGCTCGTGGCCCGCGCCAGTTTTACTGACAGTGTCGCGTGCCGTTGTTCCAGAGAGGCACAGGTCTGCATGGCTGGCGCAAGACGTCGGTTAAGGAACCGGCCAATGGTCCCGTAACCGGTGGCAACTTGTTCCCCCAGCACATCAAGTCGCCGGGATACAATATCATGATAGGCACGACTGGCTCCAAATCTGTAGAGGCAGGCAACTGCATTTGCCTCAAGATCAACAGCAAGTTTTGTCAGTTCCGCAAGAAGCGCTTCATGGCTGGAAAGAGATGATGTGTCGGTCCGTACACTTACCTGCATGCGTCTGGTTACCTTGACGAGCTCGGTCTCGATACGGGATACAAGCGGCTCCTGATCCCGTGCTTCTGACAGCCCAAGCATTGCAAGCATGCGATATGTTTCAACCTCGATTGCACGCTGCACCACGGCTCCCAGTTCAGCCGGAGCCAATCCGTGATCCAGAACAAGTATCCGGATCATCCCCTCACAATCTATTCTGAAATCAGTTGCGATGGTTGCACGCCCATGCGCCACCCTTGAAACACTCAAACTTGCCGGATCAAAAAAACCGACGTGTTCCTCAAGATCAACTTTCGCGCCTTGAACAACGACCAAACGTACAGCAGATACCAGGGGCCCGGGTTGTTGAAAATTATCCGGAGCAAGCAAATTTTTCTCAATGGGCTGAAATAATTGACGAGGCCCTTCACTGTCCGGCATCGGTGTTTCAATCGCCCACGAGCTGAATTCACTGTGGCGTTCCCACCTCAGAAATTGACGCCCAAGGGGAATACGCAAAAACCGGGCATGTTGATCTGCACCCGTCGCTCCCTGCGCACAGAGCAGCGAATTCAGAGATTCAATGTCGGGTTTCCCGGATGCATGCTGATCCAGCATGAATACAAACTGCGTTATATCCCAGGAACCGGAGAGTGGAACAAAAGGTCTGGCATGAACCTCGCCCAGCAAATTCGCTCTTTCAGGGTGAACGTAAAAACGGTTTAAAACACGCCTGTTGTCCAATTCATCTGACATCGGATTGATCCATCTTCACGAATATGGATGGTGCTTGCGTCCATCGGAAAGCGAAACTTTTTCCTGGCAAGTATGGAACCTCAAGTCAATTGGGCAGTATGCGTTACTACGCCGCATCAATACCGGCCAATTTGAAGTGGGAAAAAATATTGACCACTACGCAAACTCACCATAAAGTCTAATTAAAAACGGGGCCGCATGATCTTTAAGAAAATAGCATCCAATCGAACGGCAGAAGCAATTATTGCACAGCTGGAGGGGCTTGTTCTTGAGGGTGTATTGCGGGTTGGTGATAGATTGCCGGCTGAAAGAGAGCTGGCTGCCCGCATGGATGTATCCCGCCCGGTTTTACGCGAAGCTCTGAAGGACATGGAAGATCGTAACCTGATAGAGGCACGCCATGGCGGTGGAACATACATCGCCAATGTTATAGGCACGGTGTTTTCCGACGCAATCGTTTCCATTATTCACCGTCATCCCAAGGCACTCGCGGACTATTTTGAATTTCGAAGGGATCTGGAAGGTATGACTGCCGCGCATGCAGCCAACCGTGCAACCGATATAGACCGTCAAATTCTCACTCGCATTTTCAATCAAATGAAAAAATATCACGAGACAGGCACGCTGGATCAGGAAATAGAAGCAGACATTGAATTTCATATGGCAATTGGAGAAGCCAGTCATAATATGATGCTGCTTCACACTTTGCGTTCCTGTTACAAATTGCTGGTTGATGGCGTGTTTTATTCGCGCAAATCACTTTACGGCATGCAAGGCGTTCAGGAAATTGTTCTCGAACAACACCAGGCAATTTATGACGCCATCATGAATAGGGATAGCGTAAGTGCAAGAAACGCTGCTGTTGATCATATTGCTTACGTAGAGCTGACCCTGAGCCGGGCGGAAAAACAGGACAAACGCGCTTCATTTTCACAGATGCGTCTTGAGCAGATGGATCTAAGGGAAAAACCACGTCGTCGTAGTATTGCGAGTGCCCCGGCAAACCCTGAAACTTCGAATTCAAATAGTTAGAATAACCCGCTTTGGACCAGAGACACCCCACATGACAATCAGTACGCAAACGCTTGATTTATTCGATTCAAATCCGAAAATACAACCAAATGTCGGTCTATTTGTAACCTGCCTGGTTGACTTGTTTCGCCCCAGTGTTGGATTTTCAGCTGTAAAATTACTCGAGGACGCCGGTTGCCGTGTCGATGTACCTGTGAGTCAGACCTGTTGTGGACAGCCAGCATACAATTCAGGCGACAAGGCAGATACACGCGATATTGCAAAAAACACAATCAAGGCATTCGAACGCTTTGACTATGTGGTCGCGCCTTCCGGGTCATGCGCCGGAATGCTGAAAAAACACTACCCCGAACTTTTTAAGGACGATGCGGACTGGCTTAAGCGCGCCAATGCTCTTGCCGAAAAAACACATGAGCTTATCAGTTTTCTCACAGACCATTTGGGCATTGAAAAGGTTGAAGCGACATTTAACGGCACTGCCACCTATCATGACAGCTGTGCCGGATTGCGCGAACTGGACATTTCATCACAACCGCGAAAACTACTGGCAAGTGTGACAGGTTTATCCCTGCAGGAAATGAACGACCCCGATGTGTGCTGCGGCTTTGGCGGCACCTTTGCCATAAAATATGGTGACATCTCCAACGCCATCGTCAGTAAAAAAACCAAAAACATTGTCGCAGTTGAACCCGATTTACTTATTGCCGGTGATTTGGGCTGTCTGATGAATATGGCCGGCAAGCTAAAACGGCAGGGCTCGTCGATTAAAGTGCGCCATGTCGCAGAAATCCTGGCCGATATGACCGACACACCGGCTATCGGTATGCCGGGCAATGCGGGAGAAAATTCATGACAATCACCTCCCCCGCTTTCAAACAAAATTCAAAAGACGCGCTAAACAACAAGACCCTGCAAAAGGCTCTGCTGAACGTCGAGAGCGGGTTCATCAACAAACGCAAGAAATCCATTGTAAATCTTCCAGAATTTGATGCTTTGCGAGATGAAGGTAAGGCAATCAAGGACCACACGCTGGCGCATCTGGATTTATATCTTGAAGAATATGAAAAAAACGTCATTGCATCGGGCGGTCATGTGCATTGGGCGCAAACCGCTGAAGACGCCTGCAAACAGATTTTGGATATTTGCAAAAATGTTAATGCAAAAACGGTGACCAAGGGCAAGAGCATGATCTCCGAGGAGATGGGGCTCAATGAATATCTCGAAGAAAATGATCTTAAAGTTGTCGAAACAGACCTGGGTGAATACATCATCCAGCTGCGCAACGAAAAACCAAGTCACATAATTGCACCGGCTGCTCACGTAACCCGGGAACAGGTTGAAGAGGATTTTCGTAAAGCCCATACGCATCTTCCAACAGATCGTAATCTGGATGCACCGGAAAAATTGTTGTCGGAAGCCCGGGAGGTATTACGGCAACAGTATTTTGCAGCAGAGGTCGGCATCACCGGCGCAAATTTTCTCATCGCTGAAAGTGGCTCCTCGATCATCGTAACCAACGAAGGAAACGGAGATCTAACCCAGACTCTTTCAAAAGTTCACATTGTTATTGCGTCGCTGGAAAAAGTTGTCCCGACATTAAATGACGCCAGCCAGCTCCTGCGCATTCTCGCCAGATCTGCCACCGGACAGGAAATGTCGGTTTACACCACAATTTCCACCGGACCCAAACGCGATGCAGATCCTGATGGTCCAGAAGAATATCACGTCATATTACTGGATAATGGCCGTACCGATATGCTCGGAACCGAATATCAGGACATGCTGAGATGCATTCGTTGCGGTGCATGCATGAACCATTGCCCGGTTTACCATGCAGTGGGTGGCCATGCCTATGGCTGGGTTTATCCAGGACCAATGGGATCGGTACTGACACCATCGCTCATGGGCGTCGAAAAATCGGGTCATCTTCCCAATGCCTCCACATTTTGTGGCCGATGTGAAAGCGTGTGTCCCGTTCGTATTCCATTACCCAAAATGATGCGTCATTGGCGAGAACGGGAATTTGAACGCCATTTAACGCCTTCAACCCAAAGAATAGGGATTGGCATGTGGGCGTTCTTTGCCAAACGACCCTGGCTTTATCATATGTCTTCTCGCCTGGGTATGAGTATATTGGGGCGGGCTGGTCGCAAAAAGGGATCTTTTTCAAAAATGCCGCTCGGTGGTGGCTGGACAGATTATCGTGATTTTCCAGCACCGGAAGGCCCGACATTTCAAAGCCTGTGGAAGAATCGTGAAAATGGAGATGCAGCATGAGCGGACGTGATGCGATCCTTAAAAGGATCAGGGTTTCCCTTGAYGTTCCYGAAAATGACCAGGCTCGCGAGGCMKCRWTCRCCACRCGTCTCAGGGAACAGCCCAAGGGTATTTTACCGCAAAAAGGCAAAGGTACCWCCGAACAACAAATCACAGCCTTTATCCGTCAGTGCAAAGCCGTTAATTCAACCGTCACACGCTTATCCGATTACGATCAGGTACCCGATGAGCTGGTAAAATATTTACGGGAACACAATCTACCTCAACAATTGCGCCACGGAACCGACACTCGCCTGAAAGCGCTGGACTGGAAAAGCCAACCCAATCTTGAACATACCACCGGCCCATCRGAYGGTAATGATCTGGTCGGTCTAAGCCACGCATTTGGAGGTGTTGCAGAAACGGGAACTGCAATTCTTTTAGCCGGTGTAGAAAATCCCACCACCCTCAATTTTTTACCCGAAACCCATTTGATTATCATCAATGCCAAAGAGATTGTCGGTGATTACGAAACTGTCCTTGATCGCTTGCGGGATAAACATGGAAAAGCGCAGTTGCCACGCGTCGTTAATATGATCACCGGACCATCGCGGTCCGGTGATATTGAACAAACAATGTTGCTCGGTGCGCATGGTCCCCGGTCCACGCATGTGATTGTTGTCGGATAGGACATCGGACGTGAATTAATTTTGATTCAATCACGGGGCTTCCTCATACAGCTGTTATCTGCTACCGAGCGCCAGATCATTGTGTTGTGAGGACCCTATGCGTATAGCCGGAATACTACTAATTGGACTGGCAGTCTTTGCCCAGATCCCGCTT
The DNA here is from genome assembly GCA_016764535.1 of Cohaesibacteraceae bacterium. Taxonomy (GTDB): domain Bacteria; phylum Pseudomonadota; class Alphaproteobacteria; order Rhizobiales; family Cohaesibacteraceae; genus JAESRR01. Next base: position 49,380 of record JAESRR010000009.1, read on the forward strand.
TATGTAGCCTATCTGGGGCCTCATGACAGTATCGCTCTGTTCAGTCAGTTTATCGGATCGACAGCCTTGATCCTGATGGCGATCAGCCAGTTGCTGGCAACGCGCATGCCCGGTTTTGAAACAATATTTGGTCCGCTGGATCAAATGTATCGCCTGCACAAATGGCTGGGAATCCTCGCAATGGCTGCAATGGGGCTGCACGATGTCGTTGATGCCGAGATGGATACAGTTCGCGGCGGCGGCCTTGAAGACATTGCCGAGGAATTTGGTGAAATAGGTCTCTACGGCATTCTGCTTTTGGCGTTTGCCAGCTTGTTAACCGCCATCCCTTATCCACTCTGGCGACTGTCACACAAATTCATCGGCGCGTTCTTCGCGATGTCATTCTTTCACTATTTCTTTATCGCCAAACCCTTTGGCAACACCACGACGCTTGGTTTATACATTACAATATTCTGTGCGGCGGGGCTTCTTGCTTACCTGCATCTATTGATTTTACGACCGCTTCTGAACAAGGGGCACCGCTACACTGTGACATCAGTCAAGCGTAACAACGATATCCTGGATATTCACCTCAAACCAACCGGACGCGGCATAAGCCACAAGGCTGGACAATTTGCATTTTTATCTTTTGACAAATCCGGTCTTGAGGAAATCCATCCCTACACGATTAGTACAGCCCGGCAGTCCGATCGCTCCTTGCGATTTTCTGTCAAGGCTTTGGGAAGCTATACGTCCCGTCTCGCCAACATCCTCAGCGTAGGTGATACCGCACGAATTACTGGCGCACACGGGCATTTTAACATGCCATCCGATGCAAGACCGCAAATATGGATCGCTGCTGGTGTAGGCATTACGCCGTTTCTGGCATGGGCATCTGGATTGACGAAGGCACCAAAAGGAAAGGTAACTCTGTATTACTGTGTTCGTGACGCACAAAAGGCAGCTTTTGTGGACGAATTACAAGCCATTGCAGACAGGTTTGAAACCGTAACCCTGCGTATGGTTGAAAGCAAAAACGGTAAACGTATTTCTGCACGCGACATTGCAGATGAACTTGGTGCCGACATCAAAAAAGCCCGATTTGCTTTTTGTGGCCCGGTATCCATGCGTCTCGGTCTGGTTCAGGGATTAACAGAACGTGGTGCCGCACGATCCCGAATTCAATATGAAGCGTTTGAAATGCGAAGCGGCATTGGTTTTGATAAATTTTTGGTCGGCGTCGTCAAAGTGATTTTGTTCCTTGTTGGTCGCGTTGCCGCTGCCAAAAAACTCAAAGTCTGATTTCATCAATACAGGGCAGCATTCACGACCACAGGACCGTACGACATCATGGATGAAACAAGTGCTGCCCAGCCTTTCCATGATTGATAATTCACCATTATCAAAACAGTTGCCAGAACCAGCGTGAGCAATCCAATGACCGGCACCAACATGCTGCCGTGCATAAATGCAATCAGCGGCATGATTGCCGATGACAACAACAAAGTCACAAATGCTAATCGACCCATATTTCGTAGCATGATCAAAACCTCTTGCTGTTCACACTAACCGATATGGGGATCATTTCCGGCGAGGCAATAGTTATTGTGCATATACATCAATGCAAATCGTAATTTGATTGGCAGAGAGCACTCCGACCCTCTTCCGCATCAATATGATCAACCCTGATTTACAAAATTTCTTCATCGTCTATTCTCAATGAAGAACGACACTAGAGGCCGCCTAAAGAGCCAGAAGAATAGTAAATCACTCTCCAGAATTCCTGTTTATGTATCATTTTCAACGAATTAATCAGTAGCGAAAAATGACGTCACCATTGCAAAACCGTGTAGATCCATGTGGTTGCATTCATGCTGTACCAAACCGGGGAACCATGTTTGGAAATCGTGGTGGTCGATTTCATAACCCGGCAACACGATCATTAACACAACGGCGCTGGCATTCGCGCCAGTGGATTTGTTGTGTGCTCGAATTCAAAAACCGTCGCCGTACGGTAATGGCACAAAGCTACACGGAGTTGTTCTTTCTTGATGAAATTACAGCGTTAGCTGCCGGACATCGCCCCTGTTTTGAATGCCGTCGTAAAAGCGCCCTTGCCTATCAGGCTGCGTGGCACATAGCCGGATCATTGGCGGAACCACCAAGAGCCCCGAAAATGGACAAAATCCTGCATGAAGAACGCCTCAATGGAAAATACCCAAAAACCTGGGAGGAGCACGTTGAACAATTACCACCGGGTGCAACAATCAATTATCAGAACAAGCCTTATGCGCTGTTGAGGGAATACATGTTGCCCTGGTCATTTGAAGGGTATGGATTGCCAGTCAACAAACCCACCGGCCGCACCACCGTTTTAACCCCGCCATCCACTGTCGCAGTACTGAAAAACGGATATGAGCCGCAATGGCATCACTCGGCCAAAATTTGATTTACCTGCTTTAATGAGGGCACTGCATCCTTTATGTATGCTCCAGACATTTGACACGCATAAAGGAAATTCAGTTGAGCAAGTATTTTGAGGAGCTTGATTTTCAGGCAACCCCGATCGGTGACCTCTCTCTGCGGCGTCGCCACATATTTGCGTTAAAGCAGGATGTTCTGGAAATCCTGCTCGGTGAAGAGCACCTGATGTCGGATCTCTTTACAACTTCTGAAATTGCTCTGTCGACATTGGGTATTGCGGCAACCAGAGGCGACAATCTGGATATTGCTGTCGGTGGCCTTGGCCTTGGGTTTACGGCAAAAGCAGCTCTTGATGACCCTCGCACAAGCTCATTAATTGTCATCGAATATCTTGAGGTCGTTATTGACTGGCATAAAACCGGATTAATCCCACTCGGGAAAACGCTAATCAATGATCCGCGCAACCGCATTGTTCAGGGAGATTTTTTTGCTCTGGCAACATCCAGCGATGGCCTTGATCCACAAAAACCACATCGAAAATTTGACGCTATACTCGTTGACATTGATCACGAGCCTGACTTTTTATTGAGCCCGAACAACAAGGCATTTTACGAAACATCCGGCCTCACACAACTCAGATCGCATTTAAAACAGGATGGAATCTTTGGCCTTTGGTCTGACGCCTTGCCCGACCAAAAATTTGTCGAGCATCTTCAGAATATTTTTGATGAAGCGTGGGCAGAAATTGTAACATTCCACAATCCCTTGCAGGATCGAGAGTTTTCACAAACAGTCTACCTTGCGCGCAAATAAACCAGGTCAATGGCATACCGGCGGTCTTATGCCTCTTTGAGCTCTTTGTTTAACTTTTCAAGGTGTTCAGCCCACTCCAGAGACCAGTAACCAAGAGGCTCCAGAAACGCAAAAAGTTCCAGCCCCATCGCAGTTACAACATATCCATCACTTGTATGTGTGATAAAATCGGCCTGCCGCATTTCTTTTAATCGCATGTTCAGGACAGTTGGCGAGATCCCTTCGCACTGCTCTTGCAAGCCTCGAAATGTAAGTGGACCCACAGTGCAAAGAATCCATAAAACTCCCATGGACCAATTGCGTCCGAGCAAATCAAACAGCGCCATAATGGGTTTGCCGGTTTTTGATCCCCGTACAGGCGATCCAGGCATTGGAAAATTACTCATGGTTCTTGATGCGACATCTGGCTTGACAAATCAAACCGGGAATGATTGCTACTGATAACGTAGCAATCAAAAGGATTTTACAATTTGCCCGTATATATCGCCGTTATGGCACTTGGTGCAGCCTTTATCTGGGCAATTGCCTCCATGCTGGCTCATCGGCCTGCCCAACAATTGGGTGCATTTGCATTCACGTTCATCCAGGTTGTTCTCTGTTTCCTGGTGTTGGCTTTAATCGTTTCAGTTCTCGGCGGTTGGTCCAGTGTAGAATGGACTTTTTGGCAGAGCTTTTTGATAAGTAGTTTTGCCGGATTGTTTATTGGAAATCTTGCCCTGATTGAATGCATAAAATGTGGCGGCCCGCGCCGAACCCAGTTGCTATTTGCGCTTTCCGCGCCATTTACCGCGGTGCTTGGCTTCCTGGTTTTAAACGAAACACTGACAAACCGGCATCTCATCGGTGGTGCCATTTGTTTAACCGGCGTGCTTGTTGCAATCATCTTCGCCAAAAACAGGGGCAGGACCAATCGGTTTGAAACCGTTCACGGCTCATTGGCCAGAGTTGCATTTTTTGGTTTGATTGCAGCGGTTTGTCATGCAATCGGTTTGATCGCCCTAAAGCCGGCAATGCAGGCCGGTACGGATCCCCTTGCAGCCTCTGCCATCCGGTTGGGACTGGGAATTCCAATGCTTGCTGCTATTGCTGTGTTTTCGCAAAAACATCGGCAGTCACTTCGCGGTATATCCAGCAAATTAATGCTGCAAACATTCATTCCCGGGTTCCTTGGATATGTAATTGCCAGCAGCCTGTTACTCATGGCTATCCGAACACACGATACCGGTATTGTTGTTTTACTAAGCGCAACATCCCCGATCATGATT
>JAESRR010000288.1 GCA_016764535.1 Cohaesibacteraceae bacterium
CTGGAAAATATCCTGTGGTGCAGACCAGGGCTCAATTGTCAAAAAGGGCGACACCTGGACATTCAAGACCAGTAGCAACCGTTGCACCGGCGGCATTTTCAAACAACGCGCTGAAATCAAGTCCGGCGATGTCAGACCAACAATCAAGGGTACCTACCGATTTTCATCAACCATTTCGATGACTGCCAAAAAGCGTCAAAAATTTGATATCTTTCAAATCCATGATGGCCGTAGCAGTTGTGCCCCGCCACTCAAAGTGACTGTCCATCCCACAGGCAGAATCAAACTCGATAGCCATTACCGAACCACATCCCGCAAGTGCGAAATAAACAGTTCAATATCCGGTGGAACTTCAGCTAAAAGGCTGAGCTTCAACGGCAAAAAACATCTACTGCAAATCGATATCTCGTTCGATGGCAAAGGCGGGTTTGGCGTCATCGTAAGGCTGGACGGCAAACAGCAAATCAAGGGACAATACAATCCGCCCCAGGGCAAAAATTACTTCAAAAGCAAGCGCTTTTATTTCAAGCACGGCGTCTATTCCCGGCATCCATTTGAATACGTTATGACATCCGGCAATATGAGCGTGAAAAAGATAAAATAAGTCTGGCAGCGCCCACTTCCCTGTAACATGGAGAACCAAATTAAAAAAGTGGAAGGCATAGGCGGCGTATTCTTTCGCGCCAAAAACCCGGCCGGTCTTTCGCAGTGGTATGAGAACCATCCGGGGGTCAATATCGCTCCCACGGACGAAGTGATGACGCCCTGGAATTCAAAGGAAGGCGTCACTGTCTTTGCACCATTCAAACAGGACACCGACTATTTCCCGGCGCAAAACCAGTTCATGGTCAATTTTCGGGTGCGTGATCTTGATGCAATGTTGACACAGCTCAGAGCGGCAGACATCGCAATTACCCATGAAGAATCCATGGAAGGCGTCGGACGCTTCGCCCGCATCCATGACCCGGAAGGCAACCTGATAGAGCTCTGGCAACCATCCGAAGAATAACAGGAAGGCCAGGGCATCGCCCATCAACAGAGCCATTCTTTGTCCGGACCGTCAGGTGATTGGCGTTGCATGGCAGAGACAAGACCGGGAATAGCCAGGTGACCAATTGGTGACAAAATAGACAGCAAGGGACCATTTTCTTGCAACGATGATTGACTCTAGACACCAGGGAGACTAATTTTAAACATTCCAGTCAATTAGAGACAGTATTTAACAGATGGTGACCCATTTTCACGGACAAACCCTTCCCGAACCTGGAACCCCTGTTGGATATGCATGGCTAATTGACACCTATGACCTGAAGATCCCGATGCCTCCGCAGATCATGGTGATTGCTAATCGTCACAGACCAGGACGGGCCGAGGGCTGGATTCTTCTGAGCCGCAGGATCCAGGTCACTCCAACGCTGGAAGGTCACCTTTCCCTTGCTTTACAGCACGAGGGCCTCAACCTGTCAGCTCTCGAGCGACTCTTTAATGTCGTGCCCATGAACCGGATATCTGAGCTGATAATCAAGCAACCAAACGGCTTCAACAAACGGCGCCTGTGGTTTGTCTATGAATGGTTAACGGGTCGACGGCTCAATATAGAAGATCTTGGCAAGATTAGATATATTCCTCTTGTAGATCCCGGCATACACTATGGATTGGCAGATGGAGAGACCAGCTCTCGACAAAAGATCCGGAACAATTTGCCCGGGACCCAACAATTCTGCCCCATGGTGCGTAGAACATCGGTTCTTGACGCTTTGCTTGCCAGCAATCTTGCAAGAGCGGCACGCCGTGTTGCGGGACAGGTTCCAGAAGATCTAATGCGCAGGGCTGCTGCTTTCATGCTATTTGATGACACGAGGGCTTCCTTTGCCATAGAAAACGAAAAACCAGACCCTGCCCAGGGCACGAGATGGGCCCGGGCCATATCGGAAGCAGGTCGCAACTCACTTTCCGTTGAAGAATTAAACAGATTGCAGGGCATTGTTATCGGAAATGCCCGATTTGTGCGCCTTGGCCTCCGTCAGGAAGAGGGATTTATCGGATCACACGACAGAGAAACCACAACTCCAATTCCAGTACATATCAGTGCCAGGCATAATGATCTTCCTGACTTGTTGTCGGGCCTCATTGCTTTTGAAGACCGCGCAGGAAAATCGAAATTCGACCCGATCCTCACAGCAGCAATTCTGGCTTTCGGCTTTGTCTACATTCACCCCTATGCAGATGGAAACGGCCGCTTGCACCGGTATTTGTTTCACCATGTACTCGCAGCAGCCGACTTTAATCCTCCTGGAATTGTGTTCCCTATCAGTGCCGCCATCCTGCGCAACATAAACGGCTACAATCAGGTTCTCAGGTCCCGTTCGGTCCCGCTGCTCCCTTTTGTCGATTGGTCTCCTGACGCCAAAGGAAACGTCCTTGTCACCGGAGAAACAGCGCACCACTACAGGTTCTTCGATGCAACCGAACATGCTGTATTTCTTGCGGGATGTGTGCGCGCAACTATCGAGGAAGATCTTCCGCGAGAAGTGGCTTTTCTAAAAGCCTGTGATGAATTCAAAAATGGTTTAACAGAAATCATCGAAATGCCCAACAAGCACATTGAGCTGCTCCGAAAATTTCTTCATCAAAATGAAGGCAGTTTGTCCCGGCGAGCCCTGGAGGGCGAATTTTCCAGCCTCACCGAAAAAGAGGTCAAACTGATCGAAACTCTCTATTTTAACTGCTGGAGGGGAGACTGAACCCGGAATCATGGTTGCAGCGTAGAATGCCAGGATACAAGAACCCCGGGTAATGATCACATGGGTCTTTTGTTTTCTGCGTTAGGTTTGAAAATGTGGCACGTCATTCCGGATTAAATCTGCCCAGGGTCAATATTGATCAAACGGCAGTCCCTATTCCACGATACCCTGCCAATCAAAGCGGAGTGCGTTGTATGGGTGTTGTCGAAAAAGCGGTGTTTTATATTGAGAAAAATCTATCACAGGAGTTCAAACTCGACGATGTCGCTRATGCCTGCGGTGTSASSAARTTTCATCTCTCGCGGATATTTCACCGCATTTGCGGCATGTCGGTTATCGCTCATGCCCGCGCCCGCCGATTGAGCGTTGCGGCGCAACGTCTGGCAGACCAATCGCCAGGTGATATCCTGCCACTGGCGATTGACGCGGGCTACAGCTCTCACGAAGCCTTCACCCGTGCTTTCAGTAATCAGTTCGGCGTATCTCCTGAAAAAGTTCGTGCCGCGCAAAATACCAATTCCATCAATCTTGTGGAGCCAATTAATATGGATACCTCTTTACTCACCACATTGCAGGAACCACGYTTYGAGCGRCGGGAACAGTTTCTCATTGCCGGGCTCACGGGRCGCTACACCTTTGAGACCAATCATAATATTCCTGATTTATGGCAGCGGTTTTCACCCCATCTTGGCCATATCCCCGGTCAAATCGGTTGGGATACCTAYGGYGTGTGTTTYAACGARGATRAYAARGGYGYSTTTGATTATATGGCRGGCGCMGSRATATCMRGYCCGATTGAMGCVTCCGACGATTTATCGATGGTGACAATHCCGGCCAACAAYTACGCSGTWTTYATCCATTCCGGACAYATCTCGAATTTCAGAAAAACSGTCTACACGATCTGGAACAAATGGCTRCCWGACTCACGCTCAAAATATACCGGCGATCCGGATTTTGAACTCTATGATGACAGGTTTAATGGCAATACCGGCATGGGTGACGTAGAGATCTGGATACCTGTTGAATGATTATATGGGGNTGAGTTCCAGCTCTCAACAACGGCTCTACACTCACGCATCCAACGCCATTTTGACCATCTTTGCAATGGTGTTCATRTTGCGRGCGGTGCCGTGTTGAGCCGCCGGGATTTTGAGCTTCGAGCGYCCCATRCCATTGCYATAATGTACATAGATCTCSYGSCKWCCGGGGGCTATTTCTTCGCCGTTAACACCGGTTGCCTCGTTGATAAAATCAACCGGCGGCGCAACATCGAGGAATATCGCCACGGTAAATTTGGCAGGCTTCTCAGCGAAGGGATTGGCCTCAAACACGCTTGCAAGTTCCTGTGCTGAACGCACAAACACCGGCACTYTCTTSCCYGCGTATTGTTCCAGTTTSTCYTCCAGCGCAACCTTCGCATCAGCCCCGGACATATTGGTCGAGAAAACAACATTACCGCTGGCGATATAGGTTTTGATATTGGAGAAGCCAGCATCGACACACATCGCMACCAGGTCGGTCATCAGCAATTTGCCAGTCCCACCAACATTCACRGCACGAAGAAATCCCGCATATCTATTCATGCTACAGTTTCTCCCGTTAGCTGTGTTTAACTCTATACATCATCAAGGCTAATACCACCGGTCGCRGCAGGAATATCCAAACAGCCTCGTGGTAGGTCTATACAAATTCAACCCATRCGTTAATATCAACTTCAACAGGCAAGGTCGATTGCCATCCAGAGCTGTTTGAAAGACTATTCATGCATGTATTGAAATTACCCGCTTTCRCTATTTTTTGTTTCATCAGCACTATARTATTTGCAAGYMTGRCCACCMMKTCACAGAGCAAAAGCATGTGTGAAATTGAGGGGAAACAGACCAGTTGCTTCAGGGCAGCCCTTKTCTACTATAGWGGTCAGGAAGTWCCAAAAGACCGYGCTCGTGCCACYCKGTWYTTTCTCAAAGCCTGCGAAAATGGCGATTCCCGCGGTTGCAGYGRAGCTGCCYRTKYYCATAGCACTGGCGATGGYRTMRCAAAAAAYCWGYCTCGAGCCGCACAACTTTACYTCAARGSCTGTGAGATGAAYGATGCTGKWAGYTGTTATYTCGCAGCWASMAWGTTCSTCCTGGGATCRGGAGTCMMACAAGATGAAGCCCGCGCTGYCCAATTGTWCCTCAAAGCATGTGACAATMAYAWKTWTGAAGSTTGTSWGGCTGCCGGAATTCAYTACGACWATGGTCYGGGCGTCGAAAAAGATCCGKYTCGCGCTTTAARWTTATATTCAAAAGCATGTAATGGCGGAGYTGCTGGTGGATGCMTTKCCGCCGGRYTGACTTACCTTTCGGACCTGGTAGTTGCAAAGRACGAAGCCCGYGCGGTCCAATTTTTCCWCAAAGCCTGYGATRACGACAATATTGARGGGTGTTYGTWYGSCGGRSATCATMTTTATWTGGGMWTGGGAGTTAAGARGAACMCTCAACARTCCATCCAGTTGTACCTCAAGGCATGCAAGGGAAATGRCGCTGTTGGCTGTTACTCTGCCGGAACCCAGTATGAAAGAGGCCATGGCGTTGAWCGAGACCAGATACAGGCTATATGGCTTTTTAACAAAGCATGTAGCGGCAAAAATGCAAATGGTTGCTATGCAGCTGGCAAAAAATACCAAAACGGAATCGGTGTCACGAAAGATCTGGAGCTTGCGGGTCAGCTGTTTTTAAAAGCATGCGGATATGGTGAGAAAAAGGCTTGTAGATGATCACCGCATCTCCGGACCGCAACCACTGATACCATTTATTGACTATATAAAAAGAGCGCTTTGGTTGCATATTTTTCTACTCCCCAGATGGTTGAGGAACCAAATTGATGCATGATTTCAGAATAGCGCAATACACTTTTTTGAGTTTCCTGGTCACGATCATATTTGCCAGTCTGGCCACCCCGTCTGTTGGCAGGACCCAGTGTGTGCTCGATGGAGAATTATTGGAATGCATGGATGCCGGCGACAAATTTTCGCGCGGCAACGGCGTCAAACAAAGCCATGCACGCGCCACTTTTTTTTACAATAAGGCCTGCGATTATGGAGATTATCGGGGCTGTAATGCAGCTGGCCTCAATTACAGTCAGGGAAAAGGTGTCGATCAGGACCAGACCCACGCCGTGCCTTTGTTTCTCATGTCATGTTTACGTGGTGGTTCAGAAGGATGTTTTAGAGCTGGAAACAGCTTCGCTAATGGCGAAGGTGTAGCACAGGATTATGTTCAGGCGGCTGGATTGTTATCAAAGGCCTGTAAAAGAGATAACGCCGATGGCTGTCATGCCCTGGGGACATTATACGATTATGGTCGGGGTGTTAAGAAAAATCTGACACGCGCCGCAAGGCTTTATCTCAAAGCATGTGATGGCAACAACGCATCCGGCTGCCTGCAAGCCGGGTTCAAATATAATTTTGGTCTTGGCGTTGCAAAAAACCAGCCCCATGCAGCACAATTGCTATACAAAGCCTGCGAGAGCGGTGAAGCATATGGCTGTCTCTCAGTTGGCGCAATGTACAAAAAAGGTATGGGTGTTGCAAAAGACTTGGTGCAGGCAACCTGGYTTTTTCTTCAGGCTTGTGATCAGGAGCTGTTTGACGGTTGTCTCGAAGCTGCAAAAAACTACGTAGGCGGGCAAGGCATTCAAATAAATAACGCGCGTGCCACGCAACTATATCTCAAAGCTTGCGACGGCGGAAGCGCAGAGGGCTGTTTCAGAGCGGCTGCGCATAATGACTTGGGTGTGGGCGTAAATATAGACAAACCCCGGGGASTAGRCCTCTTTAARAAAGCCTGTGRCCWGGGACRSRYCRAAGCCTGYKTCATCSYTGGYGRCAGATATTAYCRWGGTGAAGGAATYGTKAAAGACCACRCYCRGGCCRTCRAGMTGTTCGTTAAGGCTTGTCTTCAGGAAGATGCGGCTGCCTGCGTTCGTACTGGACTCATGTACGCGGGGGGAGACGGCGTTTCCAAAGACCTGGAAACAGCTCGTGAATACTATTCCAGGGCTTGCAAATTTGGTTTCGAGGGAGCCTGTTGATGCAGGTCTATTGATGGTGCGATCAATGTATTGTTGAGAGAATTTGCTTCACTATTTTTGTACCGATTTTTATGTAATCAGGGTTGGTGACCATTCCCCGACAACCGCAAGCCTGTCAGTTTCCCTCTTGAGTTGTTCATTTATGGTTCAGGCTACGCAACCTATAAACCGGTAACACTGTCTCAAGCCATAAAGACAAATCCATGATTTACATCGCCAAATCCGCAATTGCCGCTTCAATCGCCATGGCAATTTTGATATCCACGCCCGTATCCAGCTTTTCTGCCGGAATCAGTATCAATCCACTAACCCGTAACACAGCGACATCGGGATCAACATCAACAATCGGCACCAAACCCGAGAAGAAAAAGAAATGTAAAAAGCTCGGCCCGAACGATACAATCAACCCATACGGCCCTCCACAATATTGCAAGTCAAAACCCAAACCAAATCCAGGGCCAAAACCAGGTCGAAAGAAAAAGAAAAAATGAGTGTGGTTTGGAGAGCTTCATTCAAATAACGGATAACATTCAATTTCACGACACAAACCAAATCAAAATCACAGCTGTTCTGGGGGGAACCAATGGCAAAATGTACTGTTTGCAATGGTATGGGCCAACAACACACCGGTGCCGAGATAATTAACTGCATGAATTGCGGTGGGCTT
>JAESRR010000095.1 GCA_016764535.1 Cohaesibacteraceae bacterium
CCGCCGATCTGTCTGCGGGCGATTTATGATTAAGTTGATCATCTCGAAGCACGTTTCATTCGGGCCGGAACTGGAAGTTGCAAAAACCCTGATTGATAGCTGTATTTTGCGCTGGTCTGACGGTGCAAACGAAAATCTAAAAGCGCTGATTGATCGTGCTTTTCAAACTGACAAAACCGGACAAATAAACACGGGTCGGGTTCTGGAATTACGGCGCATCAATATCGAGAATGATGACGAATGGGACCGGGCGATGAAAGCCATTGCAGAAGCAATCCGCACCACCGGTACCAAGCAATATATCCGGTTTTATCAAACCGGTTCAGATGGTGGCAAAACGCCTATTTCTCTTGATATCGCCAACGTATAGGGAGCATTTGTCATGAGCAGCTTAAGAGCTTTATGGGGCACTGCACGTCGCCTTGGAATGAATGAAGAGACAATGCGCGCCATTGCTGGAAAGGTGACAAAATCAGAAACCCTGAAAGGTCATTCCAGCCTGACTTACAACAAAATTCTTGATCAAATGAATGGCATAAAAGCAAGTGCAGTTAAACTGGACGGGCTTCATCGCAACAAAATTCTGGCGCTCTGGATTTCAGCACACAATCTGGGTGTGATTGAGAATAGTTCAGACAACGCGCTCTGCGCTTTTGTCAAACGTCAAACCGGCATTGATCAAACCAACTGGTTGCACAACAAGGATGACGCCGACATGGTAATCGGTGCGTTAAAAAGCTGGTTGGCCCGTGAAGGCTGTGTCGATTGGTCCGAGAGCCGGGATATGCATTTGTTTTATCGCAATCCTCAATACAAAATCGGGATCGCGATTTTCGTGAAAATCTGGATGCTTTCTCATAGTGAGAAGCCGGAACTTAGCGATTTCCTTTCTCGCATTTCAGAAATCTCAGGTATCGAGCCCTTTCAGTTCGAACGCGATGACTGGATCAATGTTCACAAAACCCTTGGCAATGAATTACGCACTTTAAAGCGTCACGGAAAGGTGGTTTGCAATGCTTAGTCCAACCGATCTTACCATTATGAACAAGCGGACTTTGCTAGCGCTGATCAGTGGCAAACACCTTGTTTTTTCAAAAAGAGACATTGCAGCAGCCCGCTGGACGGCTGCAACCGAAGATGAAGAGGTCGCAAGGCAAAAAGAGCACGCTGCGTTTGATATCTATTCGCGAACGACCCGCACTTATTCGAAAAACAGAAAATCATTCAAGAAATTTCTGGAGGCACAGGTTAGATACGACAAGGCACAAAATTATGCAGAGAGCAAATGCAGAACAGCCGAGAAATATTGGGACGAGTTACAAAAGATTGACGGGACATTTGGCTATGTCTGAGCGTGCGCACTTCACACCCTTTATGAATGAGATGGTTGATATCGCAGGGTTGAGTGTGAGTGCTGTTCGTTTGCTTGCAAGAGCGAAAGGCGGCACACGTATTACTGTGCCAAAAACCGCAAAATCAAAACACTGGATCACCAATTTAATCGGCATGGAAAATGCGGAAAAGCTTTGTTCGTATTTTTGTGGCGAAGAGATTGAAATGCCAATGGGTCCGTTTACTCACACCGCATTAAAACACGAAGCCATTCGTCGTTTGGATCGGGAAGGTAAAAAATATAACGAGATTGCATCACTAACAGGCGTCACCCGTCGTACGGCCATGCGGGCCGTAAAAGGCTGTCGCACCGGSRTKCRGMWKNAGYGCGCNNNCARMKMKSTKCCSNCGATCATCATCCGCGACCTCGCAATCAAAAACGCCTCCCGAAATAATCCCGTCAATCAATTCCTCCCTGAACTCGCCGGTGCCGTCACCGGCCTTTTTTTTGCCTGTCTGAAGCATTCTTAAATCCAGAAACGGAGACAGGAATGACAGCGCACAAGCTTTCAGAACGATCATTGAAATTGCTGGAAGGAGTCCATGACGATTTGGTGCGCGTGATTAAGCGTGCCTCATGGATTTGCACGCAACCATTTCAGGTTTCCGAGGGCATGCGTACTCTTGACCGACAGTATGAACTGGTCGCAAAAGGTGCTTCAAAGACGCTCAACTCACGACATTTGGACGGGCACGCCGCAGATGTGTTCGCCACTACGGACGATGGAAAAACAGCACTTTGGAATTTAGCTCCCTACTGCACAATCGCAGTTGCGATGAAAAAAGCCGCTGAAGAACTCGGCGTCGCGATTGAGTGGGGTGGAGACTGGAAAACATTTCGCGACGGCCCTCACTTCCAGCTTTCTCGCGAGATGTATCCGTCAATTGCAGCCAGCCTACCTTTCGAAATCGCCATGTCACAAGCCGATGCCGAACTAATTCTTTCCGCTGGTGATACGGGAGAGGAAGTGCGAGTGCTCCAGATTTTACTTAATGACGCGGGTTATACGCCCTTGGCGGTTGATGGTGAATTTGGACCCAAAACGCATTGGCGTGTCGCTCTCTTTCAGGATAGCCAGGGCCTCGTGCCTGACGGAGTTGTCGATCCCATTACACGTAAAGCCCTGCTTAATTTCACGAAGGAATTGTCGCAATGACTGGAACGAAAACAGCTCTCCAGAGCAAGATTAACTGGACACAGATTATTGGTATCGGCGTATCGCTTGGCGCGATCTTCGGTCTCGACATCGATGCGGAAACCCAAAAAATTCTCATCGCAGCGGCAGTTGGCTTGCAGGGATTGGTCACAATAATTTTCCGCATCTGGTTCACCAGCAAACAGATTGCCTGACCCATGGTTTGGGCTTCGGTTGCTCTTGCTCTTTTAAAGTTACTGGCCTCTATCGCCGGAACAGCCAAAGCAAGAGAGCGGGACAAGGGTAAACGGGCTGTTGTTGTACTGGAAATGTTGCAACAGATCATAAAGGAGGTCGAAATTGCCAAACAAGCTGAAATCGATTTTCTTGATCAGTTGCGCGCTAATCCTGACTGGTTGCTTTCGGACGACGGATACAAGCGGACTTCCAACCGGCCCCGGGATGATCCTGAGGGCGAACAGTTCTGAAAAATCAGACAGTCTCCCGCGTGTCCATTGTGTTTCTTTCTCACCGCTTGGATGGAGCACCGGGGACACGCATGAGACGATAAAATATGTCAAACTTCACAACGCAAAGTGGATTTCACTTTGTGGCAAAAACCAAAAAAGGGTTCCCGATGTTRAGGAATAGGATTTTAGCCGGACTTGCCATTCTTGGCCTTATGGCAATTGGCACCGCCACGGCCGCAATGGCCAAAGCTCCAAAAGTTTATCCCGGTCCGTATCTGGCTGATGTCGTCAATGTTTATGACGGCGATACGATCAATCTGAAAATCCACATCGCACCGGATATCATCGTTGAGTTTGGTCTGCGGGTTGGTGGTGTTGATACACCCGAATTGACAAAATCAGGATGCAAGACGGAAGAGAAAAAGGCGTTTGAATTGCAACTTGGAGCAAAAGCCAAAGCATTTGTAGTGGCCCGTTACAAACAGGGACAGCGCGCTCGCATTCGAGACGTTGAGACTGACAAATACGGGAGCCGATACGCGGCTATTCTGGAGCGTGAAACAGACAATGGCTGGTTACGTCTTGATACGGAATTGCTTGAGGCCGGTCTCGGAGATCCTTACGGCAGAACTCGAACGGACAAGCGCCCGTTACGAAAACTCAAGACATGGTGCGGCGGGCAATAGCCCGCACTCTGAAACCACTCTTCACAGGATGCACGCATGTTTTCGCCGAACGATTTACGCATTTGGCTCGCGATAGTTCTTTCAGGCATCGCTCTTGCAACAACAATCTGGGGCGTACTTCAGGCGCGGAGCCGGGACAATAGCGGAAAAATAGAAAACCTTTCTGAACGAGTTGTGAAGGTCGAAGGCTCAATCAAGGGCGTCGAGCGCGAGATGGCGCATCTTCCAAAAAAGGAAGCGGTGCACCAAATCGAATTGGCGATTTCCGATTTGCGCGGCGAACTATCTTCACAAACCAAAGAGGTCAGTTCGGTTTTAAGAACGATCAACCGCATTGAAACCCATTTGCTGGAGAGTAAAACGTGAAAAATTATCAGGATAAAATCAACGAGGATGTTCGTCTGGTAATTTTGCGCGCTTTGTATGACCAGACTGATTACAAACTTAACAGTGCAATGATTGGTCTTGTACTTGAAGGCTTTGGTCATACTTGCAGCCGTGACTACATTCACAATCAACTCAATTGGCTTTCCTGCGATACCGGAGCAATTGTTGTTGAAGAAATTTCCAGTGTGCGGATTGCCAAACTCACATCCATCGGGCGCGATCATGTTGAACGTCGTCGCGTATTGCCGGGTGTGGAGCGTCCGTCTCCGGAGGATTGAGCCATGGGTGACAATAAAGGTCGCGGTCGCCTCTCTGCTCTGGAACTTCTGCCAACAGATGCCCAGCCGACTGTCGAATGGGCAGCACAGGAGTTGGCAAAGACCGACCGAACCCAACAAGACATTCTTGAAGAACTTAACATGCGGCTTGTCGTGATTAATCCATCAATCAAGCCAATAAGTCCTTCTTCATTCAATCGTTATTCGCTTCGCCGTGCTGTCATGACAAGACGCTTTGCCCAGACGCGTGAAATCGCGTCGGCGATGAATGCTCAATTTGATCCGAAAACCGCCGACGACGTCACAATCATTGCGGCAGAAGCCATCAAGACCCTTATCTTTGAATTACTCGGCGATGCCGGTGAAGGCGGAACGACGCCGCTTGAGGCCATGCGGATTGCGAGCGCATTAAAACAGGCTACACAGGCGCAATATTTATCTACAGACCGACGCGCCAGGGCAGAAAAAGACATAAACGACAAATTATCGAAGGCCGTCGACAGGGTAGCCAAAGCCAAAGGTATTGGCCGGGATACAGTCAACGCAATCAAGGCCAGCATTCTTGGCGTATCGGAAGCACAATGAACGCGCCCGTTCCTGCAAAATTAATTGACAGCGCCGCCAGATTAACCCGCAACCAGTGGGCAGAACTACGAACCAAAACCGGCAGAACGACACAGCCAATCACAAATATTGATGATCTGGATAGCGACGGCGTTTTTCTGGGATATCAACGCAGCCTGATTAGTTCGACGGCAAAAAATCAGGTTACTGTTGTTGAAAAATCAAGACGTACCGGTGCAACCTGGGCACTTGCTGCCGATGCCGTTTTAACTTCCGCCACCAGCAAAAACGATGGTGGTATGGATACGCTGTATATTGGTTATAACCTCGATATGGCGCGGGAGTTTATCGATACTGCTGCTGATTGGGCACGGCAGTTCCACGCTGTTTTGTGCGAGATTGAAGAATTCATTTTCAAGGGCAAGGACGCAGACGGAGGCGACAAGGACATTCTTGCCTTTCGCATCAATTTTGCTTCCGGTTTTGAGATTGTCGCACTGACTTCAAACCCACGCTCCCTGCGAGGTCGTCAGGGTTTTGTCATTATTGACGAAGCAGCGTTTCACGATGCTTTTAAAGAGCTTTTAAAAGCTGCAATGGCGCTCCTGATTTGGGGTGGCAAGGTTTGCGTAATCTCGACCCATGATGGCGAAGACAATGCCTATAATGTATTGGTCAATGACATTCGTTCAGGCCGCTCGCCCTATGCCCTGATACGGTTTGATTTTGATGACGCCATAAAAGATGGCCTGTACGAGCGGGTATGCGTTCGCCGTGGCCTTGTCTGGACACCTGAAGGTGAAGCCGACTGGCGCGAACAGATTATTGCATTTTATGGCGATGGAGCCGACGAGGAACTCTATTGCGTGCCGTCCAAAGGCTCCGGCACATTTATGCCAAGCGCGCTCATCCGCTCGCGTATGGCCGACATTCCGGTGTTGCGCAAGGAATGTGACGCCGATTTTGTCCACCTCCCGGACGCAGACCGAATTGCAGCAATCAATGACTGGCTCGAAGAATATGTTGCGCCGGTTCTGGCTAATCTTGATCCTGATCTGCGTCATTGTTTTGGATCGGATTTCGGACGGGTTGCAGATTTAACCGTGTTGTGGCCCTTCGCAATTCAGCGAACAATGAACCTGAAAACGCCATTCGTAATTGAGTTGCGCAACGTTCCGTTTGAGCAGCAAAAGCAAATTTTCTTCTATGTGCTCGACAGTTTACCGTTCCTGTCATCCGGCGCGCTGGATGGCGGCGGCAATGGAGCGTATCTGGCCGAAGTCGTACAACAACAATATGGCGCGCATTGCATTGAAATTATTCATTTCACGCAGGGATTTTATCGGGAAAACTTTCCCAGACTAAAAGCAGCCTTCGAAGACGAAGGCCTTAATATTCCGCGCGACGATGACACCCATAATGATTTTCGTGCAATCCGCATGTTGCGCGGTGTGCCGCAGGTCCCCAGTGACAAAAGAACGGTTGAGCTAGCGTCGAAAGGCCGAAAACGGCACGGCGATAGCGCACTTGCAGCGCTTCTTGCACACTACGCCTCGGAAATGGATGTCGCGATTTACGCCTATGAAACAGCGATCACCGACCCGGCAGACGACAACGACGATGATTTAGGCGACCCCACATTATTCAACACTCGCTCTGACGGAGTATTTTAAATGGGTATTAAAAGCTTTGTTAAAAGCCTGATGGCCGGAAAGGCTCTATCCAAACCCATTGCAGAAGCACAGGCCGATGGTGTGCGTACAATCGTTCAGGACAGTGTAGCGACCGGATTAACACCTCAGGCTTTGGCTGCGTTGATTAAAGCCGCAAAGGATGGCGAACCGGAAAAGCTGTTTGAACTGGCGCAGGAAATGGAAGAGCGCGACGGCCATTATTCAGCAGTTATCGGAACACGCAAACTGGCGCTTGCCGGAATTGAACCGGAATTACACGCGGCTTCGGAAGATAAAAAGGACCGGGACATTGCCGACGCAGTTCAGGCAGATATTCTCGACCATCCCGCATTTCATTTGGCTTTATTTGATTGTCTTGATGGCCTTGGAAAAGGTGTATCTGTCGTTGAAATTGCCTGGAACATCGAAGGTCCGCGATGGAAACCGGAAAAATATGAATGGAAAGACCCGGGCTGGTTCCAGTTTGACAAAAAAACCGGGCAGCAATTACGCCTGCGCGACAAGGATAACAAGGAAGGTCTGGAGCTACCTCAAAACCGTTACATAATCCATATTCCACGCCTCAAGTCCGGCTTGCCCATTCGTGGTGGCCTTGCGCTTCTATGTGTCTGGCCGTGGCTGCTTAAAAGTTACACAATCAAGGATTGGGCGGCGTTTTGCGAAATCTTCGGCCAGCCTTTACGACTTGGCAAATATGGCACCACAGCCAGTGACAAGGATAAACGTGCCTTGCTCCGGGCTGTTCGGTCTATTGCCCGTGATGCAGCGGCAATAATTCCCAGTTCAATGGACATGGAGTTGATCCAGTCCAA
>JAESRR010000289.1 GCA_016764535.1 Cohaesibacteraceae bacterium
AAAATCTCAAGAGAGATTAGAAGTTGCGCTGTACACGAAGACGAGCTTTGAACACTTTAAGATCGGCTTTGCCAGAAGTAGCGCTGTACTCTGTTTTTGACCAGCCAGCACCGATGCCGATATAAAGACCGGATACACCTGTGTAGTTTACGCGAGTGCCAAGACGGAGCTGTGTGTTATCATTAGCATTTGAATATGCGTCAAATGAGCCATAACCAACATGGAAGTCCTGGGAGACAGTGGAAGACCAGGCATGTGTCAAAGCAGCAAGTGCTGTCCATGCTTTGGATTTTTTCACGTCTGTTCCACTGAGCTCAGCATCGTATTCGCCGTAGCCAGCATATGAAACCGCACCGTCTGCGTACTGGGCACCAAGAGTAACTTTAGTACCTGAAGTTACATTAAATGTACCACCAACAGACACACCATAACCGTATGTGGTGTTTACAGTGGAGTTTGTGTTCCGAAGCTGATGCATTGCACCAGTAACTTTCAAAGAACCCCAGCCCTGTGAAACAGAAACAGCTGCTACAACATCAGGAGCACCGTTACCAGCATGTGCGAATACAGTACCAGCACCACCTGTGCCAGTTCCGGCATCATTGCGGTTCAGGTCTTCAAGAGACAAAGAAGCGGTCATGCCGTTTCCACCAGCAAAGGTGTAAGCGAATGCTGCTACTGATTCGTCAGAATTTGGACCATCATAGAAGCCAGCACCGCCTACATTAAAGTAGAATGAGCCAACATAACCCATAGTGAAGCCACGGTACTGGATGTATGCTTTGCCAAGCTTCATCTCGCCGCCATTTGTGCCACTAAAATCAATGAATGAACGCAGAACACCATATTCAGTGTCATTCACTGCATCAAACTTCAGGTAACCTTTACCTGAGAATGTGACTGCGTCTGATGCACGAGATTTAGGCTCAACATAATCGATCTGTGTGCGAACATAACCACCGATTTTAAGGCATGTTTCTGTACCAGGAATCTGAATGCCTGTTCCCCAGCCATCAAAATCACAAATACGTACGTAATCTACTGGCTCTGCTACTGGCAGATCTGCTGCCTGTGCGCCGGAAACTGCTACAAGAGCAGCTGCTGATCCAAGGATCATTGATTTGAAGTTCATTTTACTGACCTATTAAAAGAGTAAGATGAACTGTTTCGGTAGGTAACCGGACAGTCATCACTTGCGACATGGACAACATACGCAACCAGGCAGGACGTTCAATAAACTTCATACACTTGAATACTCAATTAGATATTGCTGTGGCAATTGTGCAACGAAAGGTCTGAATGAGATCGGGGAATGGCAGAAATGCTGGGGTATATTTGTGTCGTCAATATGGTTTGATATCAAACCGGGCGGCAAATTGAGTCAATTCATGGCAAATTGCATACAATTCGGGGTTCAAAGTTGCCAAATACAAAGCGAATCTGCAAACAAAAATGCCCGCCAAAATGACGGGCATGGGATACTTTGGTCAGGCTCCGCTAAAAAGGCCACAACCTGCTAAAAATGGACCCGCTCTTTTTCTTTGGCTCTTCTTCGTCTTTAATTACACCATATGCCGCTGTTTTTGCCGGAATTCGGTAGGCAGTTGGCGGATCGGTTAAATAGCGTCTTGTTGGAATGCCGTTTGCATCCAGTCCAGCTGTTTTTGTGTTTTCATCTTTCACGCGTTTTATCTTGCGCAATACGTCGGGAGACAAGGGCGCGCTGTCTAAATTATCACCACCTGCGTTTGAAGATGCTACCCGGGAGCCGCCAAAATCATTATTATCGCGAATATAGGCCAGTTCTTGCGGCGTAAAAACCTTGCCTGGTTCCAGATCACGCAACAGAGCCTCGTGGCTATTGGCTTTTTTTAATTTTGCCCGCAGTTTACGCAACTCGTCAGGATCAGTCGGCCAGTCCTGATTTGAAGCAGACGCGTATGCCTGAGGAGAGGGCAGGGCAATTCCATCCGGTGGGAGTACAATGGGTGCACGATTTTTGTAGGCAATTGGTTCAGAGTCAGCTGTACTGCTGCCGATAGCGCCCATTAAACCTTTTGCAAGTGCGGCTTCCTGCGTGTCTCCGGTTCCATAGGTTGTTCCAATGCCACCCGAGCAGGCGCCTAGCACAAGCGTCAGCGTCGCAGAAATTCCCAATTTTCGGATGTGGTTTCCAGACACAGCAAATCCTCTCAACGCAATACACAATTCATCAGTATCCGAACATACAGTGATTTCCTGTATTCCGCACTGCTTCTGTGACAGATTAATGCGGCAGGACCTGGACGTTCGATTTCTTTTCATATCTCAAACGTCAATGAGCTGCAATCTTTCTAATTATAAAGCAAAATGGAATCCCGCTTCTAATTTCGTTTATGTTGCAGCATACTGTCAAGTAACAGCAGAATAACCCCGATTGTGATGAATGCATCGGCGGTATTGAATATAAATTTGGTATCGTTGTTCCAGTGCAAATGTAAAAAATCGACAACAGCACCATGTGCAATTCTGTCGATAATATTGCCCATTGCGCCACCCATTATGCAGCCTATCGCCAACCCACCCCAATAAGTTCGAACGTCTTTTAACCAGTATATAAGAAAGGCAAAGGCAATAATCGCAATCCCAATAAGCAGGATTTGGGTCTTGCTATCATCATGGGATAACATGCCAAATGAGATGCCTTTGTTCCATACCAAAACAAGATCAAGAAACGGCAATAGATATAGTTTTGGCTGAAACGCAATATCATAAATGTAAAGCAGGCCAAGCTTTACAGCCTGGTCCACAATGGCGAGAAACACTGCACAAATCAGCGCGAGGATTACAGCCTTGCGATGCGGAGTGTCAGCAGATGGCATCGATGTTGTTCCTGTATCAGGCATCCAGTTCTCGCATGACAGCTGCGTCCCTCAGGGAAAGTTGTGGGTAGTCCGGGTCTGAGCCAACTTCTGGAAGGATGCGCCAGGATCGTTGACATTTTGTGCCTTCTGCCAACGCTGCAACAATAGCAACACCTTCCACGTCATCCAGCCTAAACGCCGTTGATGGCGCTTCGGTCTTTAAAAGCTCAGCCTGGGAGGTGATAGAAATTTCGGCCAGATCAACATCTTCAATGGCTTCCAGTAATGCTGGATTGGTTATGTGGATTATTGGCGCGGCCTCCAATGATGAGCCTATGCGTTTTTCGCGTCTCTCAATTTCCAGTGATCCAGTCACAACGCGACGAACTTCGCGGATTTTGTCCCATTTCTCACCAAGAGTGGAATTGCTCCAGGATGCAGGAACGGTTCGGAATTGTTGGCAGTGGATGGAATCATCTTCTGACGGATGGCGCTGTAGCCAGCTTTCTTCCATTGTAAATGGCATCAGGGGCGCCAGCCACAATATCAAATGGTCAAAAAGTTCGCTTATGACAAAAAGAGAGGCCATGCGTCTTTGTGATGAAGGCGCATCACAATAGAGAACATCCTTTCGGACATCAAAATAGAACGCGCTTAGCTCAACAACCATGAAGTTGAACAAGGTTGAAAACACTTTTTTGAAGTCAAAATCATGATACGCCTGCCTGACAATTCCGTCCAGCTCGTGCAATCGATGCAACATAAGTTGTTCAAGTTCCGGCATCTCAGTAATTGAAACGGAAGAAACTTCACTGGAAGCATCATAATGGGACAGAGAACCAAGCATCCAGCGCAAGGTATTACGCATTTTACGATATGAATCTGCGTTGGTTTTAACGATTTCCGGACCAATTTTCTGGTCATCCCAATAGTCAACAGACGCCACCCACAGACGCAGTATGTCAGCACCATACTGTTTAATGATGTCCTGGGGCGCAATGGTGTTTCCCAGAGATTTGGACATTTTTCGGCCATCTTCAGCCATGGTGAAGCCATGTGTAAGGACAGCATCGTAGGGTGCGCGCCCCCGTGTGCCACATGATTCGAGCAGCGAAGAGTGGAACCAGCCACGATGTTGATCAGAACCTTCAAGATATAGATCAGCAGGCCACTTCAGATCAGGGCGTTGTTCAAGACAAAAGGCATGGGTCGATCCGGAATCAAACCAGACGTCGCAAATGTCTCTAACCTGATCCCATTCGTCTACATTATCTACGAGGCCATCAAGGAAACGCTCTTTTGCGCCATCGGCAAACCAGGCATCTGCCCCTTCAACTGTGAATGCATCGAGGATACGTTTATCTATACGCTTGTCGCGAAGAATTTCCGTTGGATCGTTCTTCTTTGTGAAAATTGCAATTGGTACACCCCAGGCTCGTTGTCGGGAGACAACCCAGTCTGGACGTTGCTCAATCATGGCCCGAAGACGGTTCTGACCGGATTGTGGAACAAAGCGTGTGGCGTCAATTGCAGCAAGGGCCCGACTGCGCAAAGTGCTGCCATCACCCAGATCCTTGTCCATACCAATGAACCACTGAGGGGTATTACGGAATATTAGCGGTGCTTTGGAGCGCCAGGAATGCGGATAGGAATGTTTGATTCGCCCGCGGGCAATCAGCCCGCCTGCTTCAATAAGTTTGGCGATTACAGCTTTGTTGGTCGAGCCTTCTTTACCCTTGCGGTCAAGAATATAACAATTTTCAAAAAGCGGCACATAGGGATAATAGGAACCGTCTTCCATCACAGTGTGAGGAACTTCAGTAAGTCCACATTCTGCAAAACGATCTTTGTATTGAACAAATATTTCAAAATCGTCTGCGCCATGGCCTGGGGCAGTGTGGACAAATCCGGTTCCAGCTTCGTCCGTCACATGATCACCGGAAAGCATGGGAACATCGAAATCGAAATATCCCCCGGTGTCGGCAACTCCGCGGAAAGGATGTGCGCATGCTTTAATATCGGATGCATCTACATCGGAGATGCGGCTGAAAGTTTCAACCCGCGCTGCATCAAATACGTTTTGTGCAAGGGTATCGGCGAGCACATATTTATCACCGA
The DNA here is from genome assembly GCA_016764535.1 of Cohaesibacteraceae bacterium. Lineage (GTDB taxonomy): Bacteria > Pseudomonadota > Alphaproteobacteria > Rhizobiales > Cohaesibacteraceae > JAESRR01. The sequence goes on from JAESRR010000289.1 coordinate 4,962, forward strand.
CTAAAGCCCAGTTGCCATCAGGTGCAGTTGTAACTTCATACAGTCCGTAAGACACAGTGGGGGAATAACAAATGGCGCGGTTCGCTGGGATAGTCCAGGGCGTCGTCGTCCAGATGACAACTTTTGCACTCTGAAGCTCCGGAGTGCTGCTAACAATATCAAATGGAACCCAGATCGTATGGCTTTCGTGATCGTGATATTCAACTTCAGCCTCAGCCAACGCAGTTTTTTCCACGATGGACCACATGACAGGCTTTGATCCCTGAAATAATTGTCCTGACATGTTGAATTTCAGCAATTCCGCAGCGATATGCGATTCGGCCTTGAAATTCATTGTCGTGTAATAGTTTTCAAAATCCCCGAGTACGCCCAGGCGTTGAAACTCTTTGACTTGTGTTCCGATCCACTGGCCAGCGAAATCCCGACACTCTTTACGGAATTCGTTTATCGGAACAACGTCTTTGTTTTTGCCCTTTTTTCGATATTTTTCCTCGATCTTCCATTCAATAGGCAAACCGTGGCAATCCCACCCAGGAACATAATTGGCATCTTTGCCCTGCATCTGTTGTGAGCGAGTTATGATGTCTTTCAGGGTTTTATTCAGCGCATGGCCAATATGTAGATTACCGTTGGCATAGGGAGGCCCGTCATGCAGGACGTATTGTTCACGGCCTTTCGACTGTTCTCTCAATTTTTTATATAGATCCAGACGATTCCAGCGCTCTATCAGTTTTGGCTCGTTTTTTGGAAGCCCGGCACGCATCGGAAAATCGGTTTTTGGCAGGTAAAGTGTATCGGAATAATCACGATCGGCCGTATCCGAATTGGCGGAATTTTTATCACTCATAAAGACAGTCCAGTGGTCGTTTGCGCTGAAAAATACATCGCGGATTTGATTTGTGGGTACGCTACTCCACGCATTGAAAACTATTCAAAGCGCAGACTTCCCGGTCCTTCGGAGCTAATGCTCAGACAAAGGCCGGGCAAGTAATTCGTATTTGTGCCAGAAAATGGCTATCAGTTTTGTTCATGGTTCGCTTTGTGCAAGCCTGATTAAGATGCCGTTGTTCTATCAGCGACCAATATACAAGAGCAAGGGGAATTGTCGGATTTGTTTTATGTCAGGTAAATCAAAAATTCATGATGGGCCTGGATCGGATCTGATCCGGGCATCCAGCTTGCTGATAGAATTTGCATTGTGGAGAATTTGTCGTCCCAATTCACAATCTGTGTTCATTTGAGCAACAAGCGCGTCGGTATTGTCAAATTTCACTTCTCCACGGATCCAGTCATGGAAAGTGATGTGAACATTCTGTCCATATAAATCCAGATTAAAATCAAAGACGAACACTTCAAGCAAGGGCGCGCCATTATCAAAAGTCGGACGCCTGCCATAACTTGCGACACCATTGTGCATTAACCCATCCGACAAAGTCAGTGTGACTGCGTAAATTCCAAAACGGAGCTCGCAATCAGATGAAAGGCAAATATTGGCTGTTGGAAATCCCAGTTCCCGGCCCCTTTTTTCACCATGCTGTACTTCGCCACTTACAAACCAGCGATATCCGAGAAGTCTTGAAGCTTCTTTGACGTTCCCGTCTCGCAATGCACTGCGGATACGTGACGAAGAAATAGTCTCATCCGAACTATCCGAATACATCGAAACAAGATCCACGCCAAAATTATGCTCGTATCCTGCATTTTTCAAATATTCAGGTGTTCCTTCGCGACCTTTGCCGAAATGAAAATCAAATCCGGTGACAACGTGATGCACATCGAGATTGTCAACAAGGGTTTTGGAAACAAACGCAGATGCAGACTGGTTTGCAAATTGTCTGGTAAATGGCAGGCACAAAACACCGTCCAGGCCAAGAGCCTGTGCTATCAATTGTTTTTCTTCAAGAGTGGTGAGCCGAAAAACCGGGGTTTCCGGTCGAAAAAATGTCCTGGGATGAGGTTCAAAAGTCATCATCAGTGCAGGGCGGGAAGACCTGGCAGCCAGTTCAATTGATTCTCTCAGTACCGTTTGGTGGCCGCGATGAATGCCATCAAAATTACCGATTGCGACGATGCCACCCCTGAGTTCTTTCGGGAGGGTTTCAAGCTGGGTAATCAATTGGCAGGGCCGGGAAGGGCGACCGTTCATGCGGGGCTCCGTCGCATAACTGGAAAGTTGGGTTCTGATTGGCTCTGGTGCTGCATCAGAATTGCCGGACCGTGCCTTGCAGACTGCTATACGTCAAGAAGGATTTCCATAATACCCCGAAAAGCGTAATTCAGGGGCAATAGCTTGTTCCTGCAAGCAGGAAAACAGGCATTAGCCAGGAATCATGACTTTAGCTTCTCCGGTTAATACAATTGTATCCGCAGTTTTGGCTTCACATTTCAGGGTAACGCGACTTCCCCTTGTACGTAATTCAGAAACTGTAACCGTAATTGTCACACAATCACCGATA
>JAESRR010000096.1 GCA_016764535.1 Cohaesibacteraceae bacterium
CTGAAACGGCAAGTGTTTTTGGAGAAATGCTGACTTTTAAATCCTTGCTGGCCAAAACCACCAATATCGCCGAACGCCGGGCTTTGATTGCCGGTAAAGTGGAAGACATGCTTAATACTGTGGTGAGGCAAGTGGCATTTTACCTGTATGAGCGAAAAGTTCATAATGCGCGGCGGATCGGGGAGCTGACCGCAAGTGAAATCTCCAAACTATGGATGAGTGTTCAGGCCGACAGCCTTGGACCGTCTGTACGTTTGGGACCGGGGTATGAAAATTATTGGGTCTATGTGCCCCATTTTATCCATTCACCGTTTTATGTTTACGCTTATGCGTTTGGTGATTGTCTGGTCAATTCTCTGTATGCGGTTTACGAGCAATCCGGATCCGGGTTTGAGCAGAAATACATGGATATGCTACGAGCTGGAGGCACCAAGCATCATAAAGATTTGTTGGCACCTTTTGGTCTTGATGCTTCCAAACCGGATTTTTGGAATCAGGGCCTTCCCGTTGTCGAGGCTTTGATTGACGAGCTTGAAGCATTGGAAGGCCGGTAGGATTCGGCATGGAAAGTAAGTTGGTATTCTAGTTATGGGCAATGAGAATAATCGACTTGCCGGGCGTGTAAAAAGATATGCCCGGGTTGGGGCCGGACTGAGTGGAGTTGCAGTTAAACTCGCCGGTACCAGGATATTTGGTGATTCCCGGGACCCTGACAGATTTGCAACTGACCTGGCAAAGGCACTTGGTGGACTTCGGGGGCCATTGATGAAAATCGCCCAGTTACTCTCTGCAATACCTGATGCTTTGCCTCCCGCGTATGCGGAAGCGCTTGGCGAATTACAATCCAACGCACCTCCGATGGGTTGGTCTTTTGTAAAACGCCGTATGCGTGCCGAACTTGGAGTCGACTGGCAGACTGCATTTGAGAACTTTGATAAAAATTCATCAGCGGCAGCTTCGCTGGGTCAGGTACACAGAGCAGCGCATAAAAACGGTCAACATCTTGCGTGTAAACTTCAATATCCGGACATGGCTTCGACTGTTGAGGCGGATCTTAATCAGCTCGAAGTCATCTTTGCATTGCATCGACGGATGCAGGGAGTAATTGATACATCCCAAATTGCACTGGAATTATCGGATCGAATTCGCGAAGAGCTGGATTATATTCGCGAAGCAAAACACATTTCGCTCTACAGAAGTATTTTTCAGTCAGATGAAAGAATACAGGTACCCGAAACATTTCCGGAATTGTCCACGGGCAGATTATTGACGATGGAATGGTTGGAAGGCAGACCATTGCTGTCATTTCGGGAGCATTCTGCCGACCAGCGTAACAGGCTTGCCGAAATTATGTTTCGAGCATGGTGGATGCCGCTGACCAGTGTTGGTATTATTCACGGAGATCCACATCCCGGCAATTATTCCGTATTTGGCGAAGATAATCAGGTGGCTGGAATAAATTTGTTGGACTACGGATGTATACGGATTTTTCCCCCTCGATTTGTCGAAAGTGTTGTTGCGCTTTACAGAGGTCTTGAGGCTGGCGATGAAGAACTGATTGTATCGGCTTATGAAGCCTGGGGATTCAAGGGGATAGATCGGGAACTCATTGATATTCTGAATATATGGGCGAGGTTTATCTATGGGCCGATGCTTGAAGATCGAAAGCGCAGCCTCGCGGACGGCATAAAACCAGGGCAATATGGTCGAAAAGAGGCCTTTAGGGTACACACTGCTCTAAAAGCGCGTGGGCCACTCACGATACCAAGGGAATTTGTTTTCATGGACAGGGCTGCCATCGGTCTTGGCAGCGCTTTTTTACATTTGGATGCTGAATTGAATTTCTATCAGTTGTTTCAGGAACAAATTGACGGTTTTGATCTTGATTCTTTGACAGTGCGTCAACAATCAGAAATTGAGCTTGCCGGGCTGTTGTGAAGATGGTTTGGGAAATTAATCCACATTTTTCGATGTTCCAGGACAATTGATCCGATATGACGCAGGGCATTGTTGGTAAGAACATTGCGTGAAAGGCCCATCGACTTTATAAAAATGTTAAATTGTATTTTGAAAGGGACAAACATGTCTGACCAAAATGATTCTGCAATGGACTACGCCGAGCATGACAAAACATATGTCCGCTTTCTTGGTATGACCAAATATGGCGTGATTGGCACGCTGGTTATTGTTGGCCTGATGGCCATTTTCTTGACCTGAATTGATTAATTCCGACCCGGGTAAACAGGGTGCATTCCAAATTTAATATACAGATGGGGGACACAGCGATGAAACTTGCCGTGCCGACAGAAGTCGACAAGGAAGAAACGCGCGTCGCAGCTTCGCCCGATTCCGTGAAAAAATTAACGGGACTCGGATTTGAAGTTGTCATACAGGCCGGTGCCGGAACCAAATCCCGTATTACTGATGCGGATTTTGAAACTGCCGGAGCCAAAATTGTGAAGACCGCAGCATCAGTCTATAAAGACGCGGATGTTGTTCTCAAGGTTCGCCGACCTGCATCTGTGGAATTAAAGTATCTGAAAAAACACACGCTGGTTTTTGCCACAATGGACCCGCATGGTCATGAAGATGAAATTGCAGCCATTGCGAAAACCGGTGCAAGTGCATTTGCTATGGAATTGATGCCCCGAATAACACGAGCCCAGTCCATGGATGTATTGTCCAGTCAGGCAAATCTGGCGGGCTACCAGGCTGTTATAGATGCATCATCTGAATTTGGCCGCGCTATCCCGATGATGATGACAGCTGCTGGAACAGTTCCCGCCGCAAGGGTTTTCGTTATGGGAGCAGGTGTTGCCGGACTTCAGGCGATAGCAACAGCCCGTCGCCTTGGTGCGATTGTGACTGCAACGGATGTACGTCCAGCATCAAAGGAACAGGTTGAATCTCTTGGTGCCAAATTTGTGGCAGTGGAAGATGAAGAGTTTAAACAGGCCGAGACGTCTGGTGGTTACGCCAAACAAATGTCCCAAGCATATCAGCACAAACAGGCGGAGCTTGTTGCCGCTCACATTTCCAAACAGGATATTGTGATTACCACTGCACTTATTCCAGGGCGACCGGCTCCCAAACTCATATCCAAAGCAATGATTGCCAGTATGAAGTCTGGTTCTGTTCTGGTTGATCTGGCGGTTGAACGCGGCGGGAATGTTGAGGGTTCAAAACCGGGCAAGGTTGTGGACATTGGCAATGTTCGCATTGTTGGTCACTTGAACGTTAGTGGTCGAATCGCTGCCTCTGCGTCGGCACTTTACGCCAGAAACCTGTTGGCGTTCCTGGCAACGATGGTCGACACAGAAAAATCCGTGATTGATGTGAACTGGGAAGATGAGCTGGTTTCCGCAACTCTTCTCACCCGCGATGGCGCAATTGTTCACCCGTCGTTTAAGGGTTCCAAAGAAGGGGCGGTAAATAAATGAGCGAACTTTCACCACAGGATGTGCTTGAAAAAGCACGCGCTGCTGCGACTGAAGCCCAATTGGCTGCGGAACATGCGCAAACAGCGGCTCAACAAGCCATGGAGCAGGTCATTCAGCTTGAGAATACACTTGGTGATGCTGCAAGTGCCATATCTGGCGGGGTAATTGATCCATTTGTGTTTCGATTATCGATTTTTGTGCTGGCAATTTTTATTGGATATTTTGTTGTTTGGTCGATTACACCGGCATTGCATACACCGCTGATGTCGGTCACCAATGCAATTTCCTCGGTGATAATTGTCGGAGCCCTGCTTGCAGTAGGAGCCGAAGTTGTTGATGCAGATGGTGGCATTGCAAAATGGTTCGGATTTTTTGGACTAATGCTTGCTGCCGTGAATATATTTGGCGGATTCCTCGTCACCCAGCGCATGCTTGCCATGTACAAGAAAAAAGCAAGGTAGGAAGCTGAATCATGTCCGCTAATATTACGGCACTTCTTTATCTTATATCCGCCATCCTTTTCATTATGAGCCTTCGCGGGTTATCGAGCCCCGAATCGTCTCGCCGGGGCAATTATTATGGTATGATCGGCATGGCTATCGCCGTGGCGACCACTCTGGTTAACGCTTCTCCTTCGCCTACTGACTGGGTTATGATTACAATAGCATTTGTGATTGGCGGTGGCGGTGGCGCAATCGTGGCACGACGCATACCCATGACCGCAATGCCACAGCTTGTAGCTGCATTTCATTCTCTTGTTGGACTTGCTGCGGTTCTTGTTGCGGCGGCGGCTCTTTATGCACCGTCTGCATTTGGTATTGGAAGTACAGGATCGATTGCAGGTGCGAGCCTTCTTGAAATGGCAATTGGTGCAGCAATTGGTGCGCTAACATTTACAGGCTCTGTCATCGCTTTCCTCAAGCTTGACGGACGCATGTCGGGCTCTCCGATCATGCTACCTGCAAGGCATCTGATAAATATCGCCCTTGCGGTGTTGTTGGTTGTTCTGGTCATACTGTTCATGGATTCAGAGAGTTATGCGTTGTTCTGGGCCATAACCGGAGTGGCTTTGCTACTTGGCATCTTGTTGATCATTCCGATCGGGGGCGCCGATATGCCTGTGGTCGTGTCAATGCTGAATTCATATTCGGGCTGGGCGGCAGCAGGTATCGGCTTCACGCTGGGAAATACCGCATTGATAATTACCGGTGCTTTGGTTGGTTCCTCCGGTGCCATTTTGTCCTACATTATGTGTAAGGCGATGAACCGGTCATTCATCTCGGTAATCCTGGGAGGTTTTGGTACTCAGGATGCAGCCGCCGGTGCTGGAGCAACAGAACAAAGACCCGTCAAGCTGGGTGCAGCTGAAGATGCAGCCTTTATCATGAAAAATGCATCAAAGGTCATTATTGTTCCTGGATATGGAATGGCTGTGGCTCAGGCTCAACATGCATTGAGAGAGATGGCCGACAAGCTAAAGGCAGAAGGCGTGGAAGTGAAATATGCCATTCATCCTGTCGCTGGTCGTATGCCAGGTCATATGAATGTTCTGTTGTCCGAAGCCAATGTTCCCTATGACGAGGTGTTTGAGTTGGAAGACATCAATTCCGAGTTTGCCCAGGCAGATGTTGCGCTCGTGATAGGTGCCAACGATGTCACAAATCCGGCGGCGCGGGATGATCCCACTTCACCAATTTACGGAATGCCTATTCTTGACGTTGATAAAGCAGGTACATGCCTGTTTATGAAGCGTTCTCTTGGAGCAGGATATGCCGGGATCGAAAACGAGCTGTTCTTCCGTGACAAAACCATGATGCTTCTATCTGATGCAAAAAAGATGGTCGAGAATATCGTCAAGGCACTTGATTGATCTGCAAACAAAGTGAATTCAAAAAAAGCCGCGTGTTGGGTGACCATCACGCGGCTTTTGGTATTCTCAAATAATTGAATTCCGCCAGTCTATACACACACCGATATTGCAAAGCGGGGATCGAACTATTTTTGTTTTCAGGAGGTACGTTTGTAATTTTTTGTGCGGTCTGCGCCTTCGCGGGCAGGCTGGTACCCTGGGTTGATTCCCAACGCCCGTTTGTAGGATTTGTTGGCCTTTTTCAAAATGCCAAGCCGTTCCAGAGCCAGACCCTGGTTCGTCCATGCGCGGTAGTTATGGCGATCGATCTTGAGGGCCTGACTTATGTCAGACAGCGCTGCCTGTTGATCATTAAGCGCAAGATAACTGGCACCACGAGCGTTGAATGAATCAGCGATGCGGGCATTTCTGCTGAGAGAAGCCGTGTAGTCGTCAATCGCCTGATTGTGGTTCCCGCGYGCCTGATAGATATTWCCGCGATTGTAGTAAACCTGTGCGCTTTGTGTGCCCAGGGAAATGACCTGATTGTAGTCKGCGATTGCAGCGTCCAGCTGACCWCGCTCCCGGTGGAGATTGCCTCGYCCGATSARTGCAGCTTCGTARGCKGGATTGATWGCCAGYGCCTGATTGTAATCCTGCAAAGCRGCKCCAGGGTTGCCTGTTCTGCGATARATYAGYGCTCTRTTGGCAAATGCCTGRTAATAGGATGGRTTTATACCGATTGCMGCAGCAAAATCCTGTAAWGCGGCMGGGTAATTGCCAGCGCGCCCATAAGCCGTACCACGTACRTTATACGCTTCTGCACTCTGKAYRTTTTGTCCGATWACCTGTGTRAGGGAGGCAATATTYTCTGTTGAACCAGCGCTTTTRTCGATWGATCCCGAACCCAKACCRGTCGTTTCRCATGCTGCCAGCAAACCAGCTGCAACAATTATAGAWAGTYTKGAASAAACGGAAGGRGAGAGAATCAGCATGGGGCAACCACCAGGTTAAACGCAATGCGCGATGTATARRCCCAYATTAATGCAAGAAAAAGGCGAACCCGRAAWTTARTCGTGYTCGCCTGAATATCTCGYCGACAGGGACTAGCYGCGTCCCTTGGTAGGRAGCAAACCCTCRCGCTGCAGGCGCTTGCGAGCCAGCTTGCGAGARCGGCGAATRGCTTCAGCCTTTTCCCGAGCTCTTTTTTCCGAAGGTTTTTCGAAAAAATTGCGAAGCTTCATTTCACGAAAAATGCCTTCGCGCTGCATTTTCTTTTTAAGGGCTTTAAGGGCCTGATCGACGTTGTTATCACGAACGAGTACTTGCACGCGCGGCATCCCGTAATTGTTCAAAAAATGAGAATTGCCAGCACTGAACAAAGTCCAGCGTCAGCGGTTGTCGGTTTCTAGCAAATCATTTTCCGCTTGTCCATGGTGATCGCGAAAATTCCATAATTTTAACCGCTTCATGAATTAGAAACCGGTTTTTTGGACAGAAAATTGGCATGACCCATCTTTCTGCCTGTTCGAATTTCTGTTTTGCCGTAAATATGGAGGCTTACACTGGAATTGGTCAGGCCAAGTGGCCAGGCGTTCAGTTCATCACCCAGAATGTTTTCCATGCTAATATTGCTATGACGTTGCGGAGAACCCAGCGGCCAGCCACAAATTGCACGGATGTGTTGCTCAAATTGTGATGTGTAACAGGCTGATTCGGTCCAATGGCCCGAGTTGTGAACCCTTGGCGCCATTTCGTTGACCAGGAGCCTTGTGCCTTCCGGTTCCTCGACGACAAATAACTCGACGGCCATTACCCCTGTGTAACCAAGTGCTTCGGCAGTTTTTCGACCAATATCGAGTGCTTCTTGCATGGTTTGTGCGTCTAGATTAGCCGGCACAATTGTACGCTTGAGAATGTGGTTCCGGTGTTCGTTTTCTGCAACGTCGAAAATGCTGATGTCACCTTCCAGATTTCGGGCTGAAATGACAGAAACTTCCCGTGAGAATGAAATAAAACCTTCCAGAATTGCCGGAGCGCCATTTAACTGCAAAAAGGCATCTTCGAGTTTGGTATCAGATTGAATCGAGACTTGCC
>JAESRR010000097.1 GCA_016764535.1 Cohaesibacteraceae bacterium
TCGCAAGATGGGTGAGTGCCCACGCTTCTTCTATTTCTTCAAGGTTAACCGTCAGACCAATTGCACCGATGATGTCATCACCGAAGCGAACGGGCGCCGCAAACGCATACCACCGTCGTTTTTCCTTATCTGCAAAGAACCAGCGGCCAAGTGTGCCTTGAAGAGCCGTGCGTATATCCGGCCGTAAATCACTTTGCTTTTCCCAGAAACCGGTTTGAATATTATAACTCAATCCATCATTCGTGACAAAATCCAGCCGACCGACACCGATCATTCCGGCAAGTTGATTAAGTTCACCGTTGAGGTTTAAAACAATCTGGTTGTGGGCTTGCTTGATAAAAGCAACAAAATCCGGACGTCTTGCCAGAATTGGCGTAATTACTCTGTATTTGTCCAAAGTCGTTTCGAGACTGGTTGCGTAGTATTTTAGCCGCGTTTGAACTAATCCATCGTCTTCAACTATGAATACCCTTTGTGCGCCAAAATATACAACGACTGCCAGACACAAAATTCCCCACAGACATATGAACAAGGCCAGCGGCGATCGAAATCGTCGATAATAATATTTTGAACCCAAAGTGCGCATGGGGAAACCTAACGCCGGACATTATGACTTTGCAAGCCGGCAGCTTCACTCGCCAGGTACTCGATACGTTTCCAGTCACATGCTTCCACTGCATCATCGGGTGTAACCCAACTTCCGCCAACACATGCAACATTGGGCAATGCCAAATAATCTGTAGCATTTTGCGGGGTTACGCCACCGGTCGGGCAAAACATCAGATGGGGGAGCGGCCCGGCCCAGGCTTTTAACACGGCGACGCCACCATTGGCCTCAGCGGGATAAAACTTGAGACAATCAAATCCATCATCCGCCAGTATCATCGCTTCGGATGGTGTCGATACGCCCGCCAACAATGGAATTTCACTTTGAGTTGCTGCATAACGCAGGGCTGGAGTAGATCCGGGACTTACCATAAACGCGCAATGAAGTTCTTCGCAAAGCTCAACCTGTTGTTTGGTCAGTACTGTACCAACTCCAACGATTGCGCCTTCAACTTCCTGAATTATTTGCCGAATTGCCTCAGCGGCGGCTGGTGTGCGCAATGTAATTTCAAGTACAGATAATCCACCTGCAACAAGAGCGCGRGCCATTGGCACCGCTGATTTAATATCCCTGATCACAAGTACAGGAATKACGGGGGCGGTTTTCAGAATGGTTTGAATAGACGCGGGCATTAAATTATTATCTTTCATAAACCGGACGGGGTCAGGTATTCCAACGGCAGGGGCCCGTCTTCCTTCAAGGTTTCGAGTGCTATACTTGAGCGAACGTGTTGCACTGAATCATGCGGCAGCAAAACGTCGTTCACGATTTCTGATAAAGTCGAAAGGTCGGGTACGATCAATTTAATCAGATAATCCATATCACCAGTAAGGGCATGGGCCTCACGGATGGCTGGAATACCTTCAATCAAGGTTTTGAATCGCCTGGAATTATCCCGACTATGTGTGTTCAGAGTTACATTCACAAACACAATCATTTGCAAACCCAGCTTTTGACCATGCAAGACTGCAGTATAGCGAAGAATGATGCCATCCTGCTCCAGTCTGGCTTTTCTGCGAGAACATTGTGAAGGTGAAAGATTGACCCTGCCCGCCAGTTCCTGATTGGTAAGGCTTGCATCTTCCTGCAATGCAGCAAGCAATTTCAGATCAAACCGATCAAATTGTTCAATTTCGTGCATGAATTTATCCCTCACTGCACGTCTAGCGCATTGATGGTGCAAATTCCAGCCAGTATGCACCCATTGTGCAGATGAATTGATCTAAAATTGCAGTAACACTGTAACAGGAGAAATTCATGGGCCCGTTTCCACACGATTCAGCACCTGCTGAAATTACCGAGCAGAACCCGGCAGGCACAGATGGAATGGAATTTGTGGAATTTGCCCATCCCAATCCCGAAGAACTGGACGTTCTGTTCAGATCAATGGGGTTTATTCCGGTGGCCAGGCATAAAACACGCAATGTAACGCTCTATCGCCAGGGCGATATTAATTATCTCCTTAACGCCGATCCAAGTCGTTTTGCTGCCCGTTTTGTCAAGGAACACGGCCCCTGTGCACCTTCGATGGCGTGGCGCGTTGCCGATGCCGATTATGCTTTCAAACACGCTGTCGAAAAAGGTGCAAGGCCCTACGAGGGGGATGACAAGGTACTCGACGTGCCGGCCGTTTACGGCATTGGCGACAGCCTTTTGTATTTTGTTGATACATACGGTTCAAAAGGTTCGGTCTATGAAAACGATTTCAACTGGCTGGAAGAAGAAAATCCTGCGCCAGAGGGTTTCGGTTTCTATTACCTCGATCATTTGACCCATAATGTCATTCGGGGAAACATGGACAAATGGTACAATTTCTACGCCGATTTGTTCAATTTCAAACAAATTCGTTTCTTTAACATCGATGGCAAATACACAGGGTTACACTCAAGAGCACTTACTTCTCCCTGTGGCAAAATCCGCATTCCGCTTAATGAATCCAAGGATGCCGTGAGTCAAATCGAAGAATATTTGAACGAATATAATGGTGAGGGCATTCAGCATGTTGCTGTTGGTGCGTCCGATATTTATTCATCACTTGAGATCATGAAGACAAAGGGTCTTGAGTTTATGCCTGCGCCTCCCCAAGCCTATTACAACAGGATTGACAAAAGAGTTCCTGGTCATGGTGAAGATGTGGCACAAATCCAGAAATACGGCGTGTTGATTGATGGCGAAGGTGTCGTCGATGGCGGCCACACCAAGGTTTTACTGCAAATATTTTCCAGGACGGTGATTGGTCCAATTTTCTTTGAGTTCATTCAAAGAAAAGGAGATGATGGTTTTGGGGAAGGAAACTTCAAGGCTCTGTTTGAAAGCATTGAAGATGATCAGGTTCAGCGTGGAGCCATTACTGTGGATGCGGCCGAGTAGCTTGTTCGAGAATTAAATGAATTCGAAGGCGGCTTATCGAGCCGCCTTTTTTATTGCCGGGCGATCAATATTTTCAAACAGCATTTCATCGGCCCATGCCAATTCAACATACTGATATGACCTAACAAGGCTATGTTATTTCGTTGTGTCAGCGCTATAATCCAGCACATAAAACCAAAGTGTGACTCAAGGATTAGAGCATTGACTGTTGATCAGACCGGAACCTCCGCATTTGATAACGCACCTCCAGCATTTGACCACTCAGTTTTGGCGAACCTTGCTGCAAAACATTTTGGCAAAGCGGGCGATATCAAAGAATTGGCAAGTGAGCGGGATCAAAACAGTCTTGTGGGCGCGGGCAAGGATGGTGCTTCGGTTCTTAAAATATCGAACATTGCGCAAACCCCCAAAGCCCTGGAATTTCAAAATGCTGCACTCGATCATCTTCTCATAGTCGCGCCACATCTAAACGCTCCAATTGCACAACGTTCTTTATCCGGCCAATCCATAATCACCAGTGATGAAACTGGCGACCACCTTGTTCGTTTACTCAGTTTTGTGCCGGGAAATCTCTATTCGGCAGCACCTCGTTCAACAAAACTTCTGGAAAACCTGGGAGACTTTGTTGGTCAATTATCCGTTGGGCTTGCTAGTTTTGGTCATCCCGGCGCGCATCAATCCGATTTTTTGTGGGACCTTGATCAATGTCATCTCAGCAAAATTTATATTCAGGACATCAAGAGTTTAAATGACCGAAATATTGTTGAGCAGGTGTTTGAAAGACACCATAAAATTGTTAGCCCGCTGCTTCCGTATTTGCGTGGAGCGGTCATTCATAATGATGCAAATGACAACAACCTGATTGTCRATGAWGGGCTCACMTCYATCAAAGGCATCATTGATTTCGGGGATATGTTATWCTCGCGACAGATCAATGAACTGGCKGTCACRCTTGCCTACGCSCTTATGGGCACAGAAGATGCCATTRCYGACGGCGCGACAATAGTCGCTGCATATCACAAACGCTTCCCCCTCACCGACAACGAATTTCGCGTATTACCTGTGCTCGTGGCCATGCGCCTTGCGATGAGTGTTTGCATTTCATCCAACAGAGCGTCGCAATATCCTGATAACCAGTATTTGACCATTTCGCAGCAGCCAGCATTTGAACTTCTCTCAAGATTTGATCGAATCAATCCTCATTTTCTAACATGTGCCTGGCGCAAGGCATCCGGATTGTCGGCAACGCCTTCAGCAAGATACGTAACTAATTGGTTGAAGAAGGAGGCAAAGCCAGGTTCCCTGTTTGAATTTGAWATGAATACCGCTGCGCGTATAACCATGTCGATGGCGGAAGGCGCTCCCGGGATTGAGTATTTGTCAGATCCTGTAAGCCATTGGGCCCATCTCCAAAAAAGCATGGCAAAAACCGATGCCCGATACGCACTTGGTTTTTATTGTGAAGATCGTGTCTGTTATCAAACTGATCAGTTCGTGCCTGAAGAAGGCGGCGAGCGCCGTTCTGTGCATTTGGGTATCGATGTGTTTATAGCGGCTGGCACACCATTATTTGCTCCGCTGGATGGTCGCGTTATATCAGTTCACAACAATGCAATCGCGCTTGATTATGGTCCCACTGTCATTCTTGAACATCAAGCTGGCAAAGACGGCCCACTTTTTTATACGCTTTACGGTCATCTTTCACTGGAAACACTGTCGACGCTGTCAATTGGCCAGTACGTCGAAGCGGGAACGCAAATCGGTTCAATTGGCAATAATACGGTCAATGGCGGCTGGGCTCCTCATCTGCATTTTCAAATCATGACAGATATGCTCGGACAGTCTGAAAATTTCTATGGAGCAGGGGAGCCCGGCCGTATGGATATTTGGCGTGATATAACACCCGACCCCAATCTGATTATGGGTCTTGCGGACGAAGCTTTCCAACCAGTTGGAGGAGGCCCGCAATCACTTCTTGAAAAACGTAGAGATCATCTCGGCCCCTCACTCAGTGTGTCATATCGCGAACCGTTGAAAATCGTTCGCGGAAAAGGCAACTACCTGATCGATTATCAGGGTCGTCATTATCTGGATTTGGTCAATAATATAAGTCATGTAGGCCATTGCCATCCTCATGTAGTTGAGGCGCTGTCAAAACAGGCATCCATCCTGAACACCAATACCCGCTATTTGCACGATACCATTGTAAAGTATGCGGAGAGGCTAACAGCGACATTGCCAGATCCGCTGTCCGTTTGTTATTTTGTCAATTCCGGCTCAGAAGCCAACGAACTGGCCCTGCGAATTGCACGAACAGTTACTGGTCATCATGACATCATTGCCGTGGATGAAGGATATCACGGCAATACCGGTAATCTGATCGATATCAGTGCATACAAATTCAATCACAAGGGCGGCTCCGGCCAACAAACTCATATCAAAATAGCCGAAATGCCAGATCCTTATCGAGGCCGATTGAAAGGCTACGGTTACCAGAGCGGAGAAGGCTACGCAGAATCTGTTGCAGACTGTATTTCCATGCTGGCCAAGGAAGGCAAATCCGGACCGGCGGCCTTTATCGCCGAAAGCATGCCGGGATGTGGCGGGCAAATTGTCCTGCCGGATGGTTATCTAAAATCAGCCTATGCCCATGCCCGAAATGCCGGAGCGCTTTGCATTGCTGATGAAGTGCAGGTTGGTTTTGGCCGAGACGGAGAGCATTTCTGGGCATTTGAATATCAGAATGTTGTCCCGGACATCATTGTTATGGGCAAGCCCATGGGCAACGGACATCCACTTGCGGCTGTCGTCACAACAACAAAAATCGCCAATTCGTTTGCAAATGGCATGGAATATTTCAATTCTTTTGGAGGAAACCCCGTTTCCTGCGCGGTGGGCATGGCGGTTCTGGACGTCATTGAAAATGAAAATTTGCAGGAAAATGCAAAACAGGTTGGCCAACATTTGCTCGAACAGCTGAAAGCGTTTTCTGAAAAACATGAACTGATCGGCGATGTCCGCGGGCGTGGTTTTTACATTGGTGCCGAACTTGTGGAAGACAGGGAAACCCTCGCCCCCGCTCCTGAAAAAGCTGAAGTGATCATCAATCGGTTGAAAGAAAGATCCATCCTGCTTTCAACCGACGGACCGCTCAATAATGTTCTCAAAATCAAACCTCCCATGACATTCTCAATCGAACACGCGGATCATTTTTTGCATGAGCTGGATGAAGTGTTGAGTTCAATTACCTGACTATCGTTTTAACATCGGGCCAGTTGATTGCCGAATAATTAAATCAACTGGCCAAAGTTCGCTCACCTCCGAACGATCCTTGCCGTTCATCAGATCGACCAATAGCTCACCAATACGGAATCCTGCATCACGAATTGAAGATCTGGTTATGGTCAGGGGAGGGTCCATACTGTCGGTTCGCAAATGAGGCAACCCGTCATCATGTGCAATCAGTGAAATCTCCTGCCCAATTGCAATTTTATTCTCACGTAATGCCTGCATAACCCCAAGCGCCATAATAACACTGGAAACCACTATTGCAGTGGGCGGCTCACTTAAAGCCAGTAATTCACAAGTCGCTGTGTAACCGGTGTCATGGGTTAATTGTCCGGTGACGACAAGGTCGTCTAACACCTTTAATCCTGCGTCCGTCAAAGCCCTGGAATAGCCTTCCAAACGATGGCTGGCAAAAGTAAGGCCTGGTTTCTCGTTGACAAGCGCGATTTTTCTGTGCCCCAGATCGGTCAGATAGCGCGTGGATTTAAAGAAAGCATTTTCATTGTCGATATCCATCCAGGGATAGGTATCCGAACATTGTGTACGGCCATGCAGAATAAACGGCAGATTTGATTGCGCCAGAAAAGCTACTCTTGGGTCTTTTACGACCGGGGAACTCACGATCAAACCGTCGACCCGCCCGGATCTTGCCATGGCAGCGTAGGCATCAAGCTCCTTTACAGAAGTGGTCGGCGTAATGGCAATCTCATACTCGTGTTCCATAACAAATGAACCCAGGCCACCGAGGAACTCGCCGAATAACGGTTCGATAAGCAAATTACGTTCACTTGGAAATATAATTCCAATCGTACGTGCCTTGCCGGTCGCAAGTCGTTTCGCATTTGAATTCCAGCAGGTTCTGCACGCCGCGCGCGATGCTCTCGCCCTTGGTCTCGATCGCCTTCTGCTGCGCCTCCGCATTCAGGGCCATGAAGTTGCTGGGCGCGGACGCGGCCATCCACTGTTCCACCGCGAAGCGCAGCCGCGCCTTCGTCTTCGCATCGGCGTCGGCCGCTTCCGCGAGACCGAGCAGCGTGCGCGCGTTGAGCAGGTACACCGCG
>JAESRR010000098.1 GCA_016764535.1 Cohaesibacteraceae bacterium
CGCAAGGGCCTCTTCTACCGTCATGCCTTGAGCCAAACGTTGCCCCACGGCACGGTTACGCGAGTGTTTACTGAGGCAAGTCGTGATGAGATCACCCATACCACTCAAGCCCGCGAAGGTTTGTTGTTCAGCGCCAAGGGCAAGGCCCAAACGTGAAATTTCCGCCAGCCCACGCGTAACCAGAGCGGAAATGGCATTATCGCCTAAACCATAGCCATCACACACGCCAGCGGCAATGGCGATGATATTTTTGAGGGAGCCGCCTAATTCTACGCCCACAATATCGGGTGTGGTATACACGCGGAAATAATCACATTGAAATGCTTCCTGTACTTTATTGCACGCGTCCTCATCTTCCCCGGCAGCACACACAGAGGCCGGTAGTTCACGGGCAACTTCTTCCGCATGCTCGGCCGAACTGATGAAYGAACGCARGATSCCGTARGGCAGAAGCATRGCGAGAGCGACCAGTATTTTTACTCCAAAATCACCAAAYGCCCACATTARCCAWCGGGGWGCTTCCATGCTGCTCCCAAAGAACGGGACAAAGCCGGAAACGAAATCGTCCGATTTCGTCGCAAATAATTCGTCCAGCCCGTTGAACGTTGCAGCAAATGCMAGAGAAAAGAACAATATGGTATCAACAATTGCACCCAGTGTTGATRATATCAATGGAGCCTGCCACCAAACAGCTCGCCTTAAACGGTCAAAGATRCCCACATCAAGGAGTTGCGCAAC
Source organism: Cohaesibacteraceae bacterium (assembly GCA_016764535.1). Taxonomy (GTDB): domain Bacteria; phylum Pseudomonadota; class Alphaproteobacteria; order Rhizobiales; family Cohaesibacteraceae; genus JAESRR01. The sequence continues at coordinate 739 of JAESRR010000098.1, forward strand.
AAGAAAGGCCAGCCCGGAGGCTATTGCGATACGTGGAGTTGCAAGCCAGATCGACAGAATTACCGCGAGCACAAAACCTGCGAACACAATTTTTCGTGCTGCAGCTGCTCCAAACCTGCGATTGGTCAAGTCGGTTACCAAAAATGCAATCGGATATGTAAAGGCACCCCAGGTCAAAAGATCCTGCAGGTTCCAGTAACCAAACGGTATCTGCACCAGATAATTGGACGCGGCAACAATTGCACACATTGCAAGGATCGGAATAACGTATCCGGAAAAAGCAGGCGTCGAATTAGTTGTCATTACAGCATTCCCGTTTATGGGTTCAATTCAAATCACCCATACAGTGCCTCTGGATGGAAAATTTCCTGGTTACATATGAAAAAGGGGCTCATCGAGCCCCTGAATTCAACGTCAATTTTGATTTCAAAAAATCAGGCTGCAACAGCAGCAGCTGTTTTTTTCTCGACCTGACGCTTCAATTCCCTGACGCGCAAAGACAACTCAGCGGTCTTTGCCTTGATCAGAAAATTATCCAGTCCGCCGCGATGCTCTACAGTACGCAATGCGTGAGCACTTATACGCAAGCGAACGCTTCTACCCAGCAAGTCACTTATCAAAGTCACATTGCACAGATTTGGCAGAAAACGTCTGCGAGTTCTATTATTGGCGTGACTGACATTGTTGCCAGTCTGAACGCCCTTGCCTGTCAATTCACAACGACGAGCCATGGAAACACCTTTTTATTTTCTCAAGCGAGCTTGTTTCAGGTCGCAAAAACACACACGCATCGGCTTCGAGCCGAAAGTTGCCTTGCTATAGTGCGCCATGGTCCGTCCGTCAAGCCTGTCCCCAAGTTCCTGTAACCCAGATGCACATAATCACATCTTTTCACATGCAAATCCGATTAATGTCACGAACATGCCGAATTTTGATGCAAACATATGTCTATTGGTCGAAAATTATTAACCATATATGTGCTTTCTGAACCAACAGGATTCATGCCCAGTCAGGGAACGTGTTTTTATGCCATGCCGTAGTCGAGTAAAACAACCTATTCACGGTGCTTTTAAGCTCTGTGTTTGTTTATGTACATTTATGATTTCGGGATTGATACCGGTCCAGGCTGCGGAGAAAACCAAAATTACCGCCCAGTTTGCCATTTCTATTGCGGGCTTTCCGGTTGGGCGTGGAAATGTAGTTGCTGAAATCAAAGGCCGTAACTATTCAATTGATGCCACCGCAAAGACTACCGGAATTGCCGGATTGTTTGTAGATAGCCGGGGTCGTGCCGTAAGCAAGGGTCGATATTACCGAACAGAAATTCGCCCGTCTTCATATGCCCTGTCGGCTAAAGAAGACGACATTTATAACGTCGTCCAGATTGCTCTTAACAGTGGAACAGTCAGCAAATCCAGTGCGTCTCCGCCCTTGCTAAAGGCCGCTGACCGCGTCCCGATGCATCGCAAATATATGCGCCGGATCGTAGATCCGCTAAGCATGTTATTGCAGCCGGTTGCACGAAACAAACCGCGCACCGGTGAGACAGCCTGTAATCGCACATTTAAAATCTTTGACGGTCGCCAGCGCTACAACATCAAGCTTTATTACAAACGTAAAACCAATATCCGCGCCAACAGGTCCAGCGCCTATTCAGGACCGGCAACGGTTTGTGGTGCAACATTTGACTTTATTGCGGGTCATCGGCCAGGATTAAAACGCACCCGGTTTATGGAGAACAACAAGGATCTCGAAGTCTGGTATGTTCCCGTTGCTGACAAGCAATTGCTGGCTGTTTACAAAATTCAGGTTGGTACGATGGTAGGGCGTCTGGTACTGAAATCCATCGCATTTAGCATCCAGTAGACTATAGATCGCGTGAGCTGACCTCTAATCTTTTTAGCGTGTTGCAGGCTACGAATATCTTGCTCAACAACTCTCTGCTAACCAGGCGTTAATGAAAAGCAGTCCGTTGAAATACTTGCAAGACAACTATTTGAAACCCGATTATCTCAAATTTGCCAATCCGGGAAATTTACATCGCCCGACCCAACTGTGCCCGGTCACAACCAGTTTGTTTCAAAATGAACCGGTAACATTAACTCTACTCCCCCTTCCAGCAATGATGCATATATACGGATCTTTGTCGAACCAGCTCAACCCGGCCATAAAATCCATAGAACAATTCAGGAACATTTACATGGTCCCGATTCGCCCCCGTTTTGTTCACATACTGTACTGAACGTTAATAGTCTCAATTGGCGACAAGAATTTCATTTAGTAAATTGGAAATATTATTGTACCTTTTCAATACAATATAATTACTCCAGTTCCACATACCGGGTTTTCAGATGATCGTGACATAATTACAATGATCAATATCTAGTGGATACCGGGCGCATTATTTCTACATAACGCCGTGAACAAAACAAGAATTTGTGTCACGATCCGATTCGGACATCTTTTGTTCTCATAAGGTTCTATTGGTTAACACTACTGCTACAATTGTACATTGTGGGCAATCACAGGAACATGTACAAAAGGGTACTATTTGAATTGAATATATTTCGGAGCGCAATTATACCTCTTTCTTCCTCCCATGAAATGATGGATTTAACGTCACGATGACCGTATTGCGCACTATGTCGTCAGGTCGTGCGATCAAGGGCGGCAATGTAACAGCCGTACTTGGACCGACAAACACCGGCAAAACCCATCTTGCTATCGAACGCATGCTTGCGCACAGAACAGGGGCCATCGGGTTGCCTTTACGGCTGCTTGCGCGGGAAGTTTACACCCGACTGGTAGAACGTGCCGGCGTTGACGCAGTCGCGCTTTATACCGGTGAAGAAAAAATTGTCCCTCCCGGCGCCCGATACCAGGTTTGCACCGTTGAGGCAATGCCGTTCGAAACCAGCGTCGAATTTGTGGCTATCGATGAAATCCAGCTGGCTTCGGACTTCACGCGTGGTCATATTTTTACCGATAGATTATTGAATTTGCGCGGAACTTCGGAAACACTTTTATTAGGGGCGTCGACCATGCGCCCGCTTATCGAACATTTATTGCCACATGCCAATGTTATCACCCGACCCCGCATGTCGCAGCTGGTTTACAACGGGTCCAAAAAAATTACACGGCTACCGAGGCGCAGCGCCATTATCGCCTTTTCTGCTCATGACGTATATGCAATTGCCGAACTGGTTCGGCGTCAGCGCGGTGGCACAGCAGTGGTTCTTGGATCTCTCAGTCCCCGCACACGCAATGCGCAGGTTGAAATGTTTCAAAATGGTGATGTTGAATTTTTGATCGCAACCGATGCCATTGGCATGGGGCTAAATCTGGATGTGGATCATGTCGCATTTGCTGCCAGCCACAAATATGATGGACATCAGTATAGACCGCTCACACCGGCAGAGCTGGGGCAGATCGCCGGTCGTGCCGGTAGACATCTGCGGGACGGTACGTTTGGCGTGACTTCCCGGGTCGAACCGTTTGATAATGAGATGGTGGACCGGCTTGAAAATCACGCATTTACGCCTCACAAAATTATACAATGGCGAAATCGCAACCTGGATTTTTCCACCGGTAAAGCCTTGCGAAACAGCCTCGATGTCCTCCCTACCAAACAAGGATTAACACGGGCGCCTTTGGCGCAGGATGTGTTGTCACTTGAACATAGTATGCGTGATGCAGATTGTGCCGCCCTTATTACCAGCGAAAAACGGGTCAAAACGCTCTGGGATGCGTGTTCAATACCGGACTATAGAAAAATTGCTCCGGCTAATCATTCCGAGCTTGTGATGTCCATATTTACACATTTGGCCAAACAAGGGAGCATCCCGGGTGACTGGATTGACAAGCAGGTAAAGTTCGCAGATCGAACGGATGGTGACATAGATACTCTTTCCAATCGAATTGCCCACATTAGAACGTGGACATTTGTTGCAAATCGCAAGGGATGGCTTGACGATCATCTCCATTGGCAGGAACGTACCCGTGCAGTTGAAGATAGATTATCAGATGCATTGCACAAGCGACTAACACAGCGGTTCGTAGATCGGCGAACAAGCGTACTGATGAAGAAATTGAGAGAGAACGTAATGCTAGAAGCGGAAATCACAGCAACAGGTGACGTGCTTGTCGAGGAACAACATGTTGGCCAACTGCACGGGTTTCGGTTTGTTGCCGATGCAAGTGCTGAAGGGTCTGATGCAAAAGCACTCAAAACCGCTGCACAGAAGGCTCTTGCAAACGAAATTCAGAATCGTGCCGAACGCTTGAACCAGTCATCCAATGACGATTTTATCCTTTCCGGGGATGGTTCCCTGAGATGGCACGGCGACCCGATTGCAAGACTCGTCGATAGCGATTCAATTTTACAACCACGTTTTGTTATACTTGCCGATGAACATCTATCCGGACCTTCCCGTGAACAGGTTCAGTCCCGTATTGATCTCTGGTTGGACACCCGTATCGAAACATTGCTTGATCCCCTCTTAAAGCTGAAAAATGCAGAGAGTCTGGATGGTCTGGCTCGCGGAATTGCCTATCAACTTGTTGAGGCACTGGGCATTCTCGAACGGCAGGCTGTGTCAGAGGAAATTCGTTCACTGGATCAGGATGCCCGTGCAATGTTACGCCGTCTCGGTGTCCGGTTCGGGGCACACCACATATTTATCCCAGCCCTATTGAAACCTGCTCCAAGCGGCTTTCTAGCTATACTCTGGGCATTGAAAAATGGTGGTCTGGATCAAAAAGGGGTTACAGAGCTGGCTTCTCTGTCAGCGTCGGGCAGAACTTCCATTCCTGCGGAAAACGAAATTCAGAGTGATTTATACAAAGCTGTTGGTTTTCGTGTTCTGGGAGGCCGGGCTGTCCGCATCGATATACTGGAACGCCTTGCTGATCAAATTCGACCTTTACTTTCATGGCGACCAAAAGCAGGCATTGAAGAAAAACCCGAAGGCGCTCTGGATGGTCGCAGTTTTTCTGTGACTGTCACAATGACATCACTACTTGGCTGTGCCGGTGACGATTTTTCAACAATCCTCAAATCACTGGGATACCGGGTTGAACGCCGCAAAATCGAGTTGCCAGTCAATGAACCTGAAACCATTTTGGAACTAACGGCTCCTTCTGAAGATCTGCCCAATGAGAATAACGATAAAGAACTTTTGGCAAATTCAGAATCTGTCAGCAGTGCTGAAAATGAAGGAATAGTTGAAGAACAATGGCTTGAGATCTGGCGCCCGGGCAAGCCATCCGAAAGAACTAAAAAACATTTCCCCAAAAAATCCGGCAAGGATCAAAAACGAACTTCCAGACAGGGGCAAAAAGAACACGGCAACCGTGGCAAAAACACTGCGAAGCCTTCAACTCACAAGAAAGCTCCCAGACAGGACAATAAGCCAATTAATCCAAATTCTCCATTTGCTGCACTCGCTGCGCTTAAAAAAGAAATGGGCAAATAGCACTTTGCTGAATCAATATGGCAGTTTCTCAAAAGCAACGTATTGATAAATGGTTATGGTTTGCCCGCGTGGTCAAAACCCGGACGCTGGCTGGCAAACTGGTTTTATCCGGTAATGTCCGGATTGATGGCATCCGGATTACCAGTACAAGCCATCACATAAAACCTGGCGACACATTGACCATTGCAGTGCATGAACAAATAAAAATACTCACGGTGGTGGCAAATGGTCAACGCCGGGGCCCTGCTGCTGAAGCACAACTTCTGTACAATGATCTTTCTCCTCCTCCGCCTACAAAGGAGGATTTGAAACTCAATCGTACACCGGCACAAAGAGAGCAGGGAGCCGGACGGCCAACAAAAAAACAACGCAGGCAAATGGTTGCATTTGCGCATAGGGATCCGGACCAGGATTAGCCCGACATATCGCCTTGTTATTTGAAGATATAATTGGCTTGCCGTATTTCGCTGGCGTCCGGCCCTTTGGGCCAAATTCAGACGTAATGTGGTAAACTGGAATAACTTTTCGCAAACTGCCCTAAAAACGCATGTCTTCTGCTTGATCCTCCCATTCAAAAGGGATAGCAAGAAACGCAGGCACATTTTATTATATATAATTTGTCACTCGCCGAATTGACATCTCTCTGGAGTCTCGCATGACCTACATCGTTTCGGATAATTGCGTTCTGTGTAAATACATGGATTGTGTCGAGGTTTGTCCGGTTGATTGTTTTTACGAAGGTGAAAACTTTTTGGTGATTCATCCGGATGAATGTATTGATTGTGGTGTTTGTGAGCCCGAATGTCCTGCAGAAGCTATCAAGCCGGATACAGAACCTGGTCTGGAAAAATGGTTACAGGTAAACGCTGAATTTGCAGACAAGTGGCCCAATGTAACTGTCAAACGTGAGCCCATGCCGGATTCAAAAAAAATGGATGGTGTCGCTAACAAATTCGACAAGCATTTTTCGGCGAACCCTGGCCAGGGCGACTGAATCAAAATATCCAAACTCCGAGGAATTTCCGTTACACAGGTAAAATCTGGCGGACATATCTGCCATGCCAATTGCGAATGTTGGTTTTTGCCTGAAAATGTGATAT
>JAESRR010000099.1 GCA_016764535.1 Cohaesibacteraceae bacterium
GGCGAGCCACTGGCGCAGGTTGAATACGACATGTCGACAATTCAGGTTGGCGACGAATTGGTATTTGTTTTGCCGGTTCCCGTTCGCCTAACCGAATTCACTCAATATGCTTTTGTCTGTCTGACAACGGATGCGCCAGAGCAGGCTGATGACGACATCCATTCACTGGATATCGCTGAACTTGGAAAATTTGACCAGATAAATGGCCCCGTACGACAACAGCCAAATAACGAAATGGTCGGTATTACATCCAGCAACAACACAGCATTTGTATTCCACCATGATTGGGATTTGTGGGTAAAAATATATGAAGCAGAATACTCGCAAACTGAAAAGGAAATTACGCTTGGAACCGTTGACGTTACCGATGCAACCGATTTGTGTGTTTTCGCGGGTGTCCAGGACGAAGGCAACTCAACCGGAGTAGACTTCATTTGCGAACTGACTGCCGGTGACAATATCGAGTTATTGCCAAATCAACCGGCAGCTTTGACACAAAGCCTCACAGACACCCTGACCATTAAAGCGGTTTTAAAAGGTGCTTTAAACGAGACTGCAATTCTGTTTCCGCACTACACGTTTGTATCAGCAAAGCTTGAGCCAAATGCCAATTATCAAAGCCGGGCTTTTAAATGCGGAGACAATCGCATCATTCGTGCAACTACCATTGAACGCGCGACGGGTACGGCGACAATCACTATCAAGGCCAAAGACAGCGCCGGGGTATTTCAGACTTGCGTTGAAACAGCATCTGTAAGCATTGGTGACGGCTGGTTTGAAAAAACCCGCGAAATATCTGGCGTGACGGCACCCACAACGGCGATTGAAATCACCCTCACAGGAACCGCAAAAGATCGTCCGATGATTTCACAGTGTGTCGCGACAAGCATGGTGATATAGCCGATGGTCGACGAAACCACACCAAATCGTGGCTTGCAGCTGGTTGATGTAGAAAAGGCGCAGAAACGGGGCGTTGCAGGGATCAATGCTTCACTAACGACAATTGATACAGATATTCAAAATCTATTTCTTTTGTTGGGCGCGCTTCCTGGCACTGCCGATGTGCAGGCAATGATTGATGTGGCGGTCAATATCATGACTGCCGGGTCTCCCGAACTACTGAATGTCTTTGCCGAGATGGCCGCTGCAATCGACAATAATCCCAACTATGCAGCGGATATGGATTCCCGGCTGGCATTAAAAGCCAATGTGTCGGATATCGCGGCGCTGGTTGCTTCAAGTACAGCAAACTTGCAAGTTGCCGTTCGCCGGTTTTCAGGTGACGGTTTTGAAACCAATTTTATTCTACCAACCAACGGCATCAACTCCGCCAATGTCTGGGTGCAGGTTGATGGCGTCCCGCAGCACGAAAACACCTACACGGTAACAGGAACCAGTCTGGTGTTTGATGCGGCACCGGGCATCGGCAGCGATAATATCGAAACCCGGATCGTCGCAACAGCTGCCGGGGTGCCGGTCCCGGCTGACAACTCTGTAACTCCGATCACGATTGCCATGAATGCTGTAACTGCAATGGCGATTGCTGCAAATTCGGTTACCACTTCAAAAATCAATTCAGGTGCAGTTACGACCGGTAAACTTGGCGAAGGTGCCGTCACCGCCGCCAAAATGGCACCAAACGCAGTTGGCACAGCCAATATTATTGATGCCGCAATTAACGCCGCGAAAATGGACGGCACGGATGCCGCTGCAATTCGGGCGCTGATTGGCGCGATTACAATTGCCGATGTACCGAGCAGCATGCCGGTTGGAACAATACTCTCATATGCAGGAAACGGTGCACCAGCCGGGTTTTTCAAATGCAATGGCGCGTCATTTGATGCAGTTGCCTATCCCGATTTGAATACTGTTCTGGGCAGTAATGTGGTGCCGGATCTGCGCGGTGAATTCCTGCGTGGCTGGGATGACGGGCGCGGTGTTGATAGTGGCCGTGGATTGCTTTCTGCGCAGGGACAAGCCTACCAAAGCCATACTCATGGCAAAGGGTCATTAACGGGAACAATTTACAACATTACCGCTTCAGAGGGTAACTCCTCCGGTAAAATTGATACAGGCGGAAATGGAAGCAGGACGTGGCCGGTCACTATCACCGGCAGCACCAGCGCCTCGGGTGGCTCTGAAACCCGTCCCCGCAGTATCGCTGTTCACTACATCATCAAGGCAAGCGCATGACCACATTTGTGAAACTACGCTCGGTTGAAGGTCTTATTGATGATCTTGCGGGCAAGATCTCGAAAACCACCACTGACACACAATGGTTTCCTAACAAGATCGCGATTAGCTTTGCCGATGCCGGACTGGATATGCGAGCCAACAAGGCTGATGGCACAGGCACCGCCTATATTGATTTTACTTCAGCCAACCGTGCAATTGATTATGATTGGCGGTGGTATTCCGACATAGGGCAGTGGAATTTCTTTTTAAAATATGGCGGCTCTCAAGGCACAGGAGCCGGTGACAAGTTCCGGGTGAATGCCAACGGTGATTTGTGGACAGAAAACTACGGCTGGCTGCACGACAAATTCGTAAAAATGGACATCACCAACGGCCATATCGAGTTCATGCTCGATCCATCCGAAAAACCATTATTCCGTAAAGCTGGCGGGGCGTGGCTTGCGATGGGAGGCGGCGCGCCTGTTGGCGAAGTCATGGCCTTTGCCGGGTCTGTTCTGCCTGACGGGTATCTCAAATGCAATGGCGCGACATTTGACGCTGCGGCCTATCCCGAACTGAACACTCTGCTTGGCAGTAATGTTCTTCCCGACATGCGCGGTGAATTCCTGCGCGGCTGGGATGACGGGCGCGGGGTCGATAGTGGCCGTGGGCTTTTGGGATTTCAGTCAGGCCAGAATGCAAGTCACTCTCACACGCACACCGACAATTATGTCAACAACGTATCCACGCCAAACAGAAACATCAATAAGAGTGAGAACGGTTGGCTGTATGTATCCTTTGTGGGCTCTACCAACACAACCCGGACGACCAGCACGTCCGGCGGCTCTGAAGCCCGTCCCCGCAATATTGCTGTTCTTTATATCATCAAGGCAATCCCATGACACAAAATCTCATAAAAGGCACCATGGTTTATCAAACCAGTGAACTGGGTGCGCTACAATCCGGCTACGTTCTGGACGCGGGCGATATGGATAAAAACGGCAAGGCCATGCTACCTGCGCGATGTGTGGTGGGTGTCCCGCCAGCTGCTCTTGAAGGGCATTGGCAGGTCTGGACCGGCACCGAATGGACACATGTTGAGGACCATCGCGGCGAGATCTGGTATGAAGGCGCGAACCAGGTGCAAATAATTGAACTTGGCGCGCAGGCAATTGACAGCCTCACCAAAGAAGCACCTGTTGAGCCACCACAGCCAGAAGCACCGGTTGAGCCGGTTGACCCGCTTACGATCCCCCTGAGCCGCAAACAACTCCGTAAAATCCTGTTGGTGGAATGGCAGGTCGGAGACACAGATATTGAAGCGGCAATCGACCAAATCCAAGATGCAACCGACAAACAGCTGGCCATGATCGACTGGCAGGACAGTGACGAATATAACAGGTCGCATGAACTTGTTGCCTCAATTGCAACCGCACTTGGCAAAGACACCGCCGAGATTGACCGCGTCTGGAAACTTGGCGTTGCCAGCCCTGTCTGACTACTGAATTAAGTCTGGTCGGTGATTTATGTCACCGGCCTTTCTGTCTCTTGCCTGTTGCAAGTTATCTGCAAACAGGAGACAGCCAACATGGCAAACACCGATGAATTCCATCACGGCTTACGGTTCAAGCGTGTTGGCTCTGGCCTTGGTGCCATTGAAATTTATGACACCACCACGATTGGGATGAACCTGACTGCACCCGATGCTGACAATACTATTCCCCGGGATGAACCATTCCTGATCTTTCGTTCTGATACCGAAAAGCGTCAGGCGCTGGGCGCTGGTGGCACTGCTGCAAAATACCTTGATGCGCTTTTTGCGGGTGTGGCGGGCGCGGCTGTCGTGGTCAACATTTTCGATGAAGGCGCAGATATTGACGCTGCGCTTACAAATGCTGTCGGAAGCCAAACAAGTCAATCTGGCCTTTATGCTTTTGAAGCAGCAAACGGACACGTTAACCTCCAGCCAAAGATTATCCTGACGCCGGGATATACAAATTTCAGGGTGGACAATGCTGCCAATCCCGTCCTGGTTACTCAGGGACTTATTGCAGATCGTCTGGGCGCAATCCACATCACCGCTGCTCCGGGATCGACTGATCAGGATGCGATTGATTTTCGGAATGATATCGACGATTTCCGCGCAGTCATTATTGAGCCATTTGTAAAAACTCTGGTTGGCCAAATGACAGCCGAAGCRCATCTCGCTGCCATTGCAATTCAAACTGACAAAAAGGTCGGRTTYCAYGCYTCATGGGGCAACAAAATAATTCCAGGCGCTCTTGGTATCAGTCGCCATATTCCGTTTTTCATGACAGACAGCGACTCCCGGGCCAATTACCTTTTGGGCAACCAGATCAATACAATGATCAACCATCAGGGCGGCTGGCGTACATGGGGTGATTATGCTGCAACAACCGATACCAAGCGTCGCTTTTACTGCCAAACGCGGGTTGTTGACATCATCAATGAAACAGTAGCGCGGCATGTCTGGCGAGTTATTTCCGAACCCCTGGTTGAAGATCAGGTTACCACCGTTCTTGATCGTTTGAATGAGCTTTTTGCATCGCTCGTAAACGACGGAAAATTGCTTGGTGGCAGGGCAACATTCAAAGGCAATCGAAACGCAATTAATGCGTTGGAGCTTGGCAAAATTGTCGTGTCCTACGATCAGTTTAGCCCACCACCWATCACGCTCATTGATTTTGAAGAAACACCAGAACCCAAATATCTGGAAATACTGGTTAAAGGCATCATCGAAAAAGGCAACTTCAAGGATTGATCCATGGCCAATACATCTCTAATTCCCATTGATTTCAATATAATCGTCAACGAAACCCAGAGCCTGCATGGTTCTATGATTTCGGCGACACCGGGCGGTATTGACCCGGTGCGAAAAAACTACAATCCCAGTGGTTCTCTTACAGACCGTAATCCCATTGTAAGTTTCAAGTTTTCGCCATTCAAATTCAAGGTTACGACTTACCCCAAAGGATTAGCCTCGCTGCCAGTTGGCGAGAAAATCATTCTCAGCTTTCGGGAATATCTGGTTGATGATGTTGACCAGACCGAGATGGGTATTCGTCACTATTATGAGGGCGAACTTGATCCACCCAAAGAGAGTGAACGCAAGAGCGGCGATCTGGTCGAGTGGGATTATGAAGTGATGAATACATCGGTTTACATCAAATATGTTGACGAGACAGTTGTCGATGAGGCCCGCACCAAACCAGACATGTTGATGCTGAATGGCAATGTAATATTCAGTGGTCGCAATCGCATTCTTGGCATCAAGGACATAGCATGACCGAACATACTCTCAAGCATCCGATACCGACCGAGAAAGACGGTCAGGAAATCACCAAAGTCAGTTTGCAAATGCCTCGTCTCATCCATGTTCAAAAGCTTCTGTTGGCAGTTGGCGCTGAATTGATTTCCGGGTTGATGAACCGTGACAAATCAAAAGGTGACAATATCGGCGAAACTGATCTGGGCAAAGTGATCGGCTCGCTATTAAAACAGGAGCGGTTTGACGCATTCAACGAAGCGCTTGGTTGTTATCTCAAACTGGAGCCGGACCAGGCGGGAATGATCGCTCTCGACGACCTGTTCGAGATCGGTTCAAAGGTGGTTGAGTTTTTTCCGCAGGCCACGGCAATGCTCAAGGACTTCTCGGCTCCCACGTCCTGAATTGTAACAACATCCTTGTGGACCTCATGCTGAATTTTGGCGGGGGTCCTGTGCCGTGGCAGCAAATGGATTTCCCATCGGTAATTGATCTTCATCAACGCTTGATCGAGAGAAAGAAAGCAGAGCAGGAATGAACAATCTATCGTTCAAAATGATCCTGCAACTTGTTGATCGGGTGTCCGACACCGGCAACCGCATTGCTGGCAATATGGAGCGTATGTCACGACGGACCCAAACCGCCGTGCAAAAAATGTCAAATACATCAAATCGTGCCATGAACCGGATGTTTGACCCGGCGCGACTTGAACGTGGCATCAATCGATATGAACAAAAACTCCAGCACGCGCGTTCGCGTCTCATGGGTGCCGCCGCCATAGGTGCAGTGGTTTTGGCACCTGTCGTGCGCCTTGGCAAATTCGAACACCAGCTCGCACTTTTCGGAAACATCGTCGACAAAACCAAGGATCAGTTACAAGTCATAGAAGCTGAATTGCGCCAAAAGGGAGCGAAGGTAAATCAACATGCATCGGCCATGCTTGAGGGACTGGAAGTTCTGCTTGGCAAAGGACTGTCTGAAACAGACGCACGAATTGCAATCGAAAGCATAGGCAGATCAGCAACGGCTACTGGAGCCCAAATCAGGGAAATGTCAGAAGCCGGATTTGCCGTGGTCGATAATCTAAAAATTTCCGCAAGCAGCCTTCCCAAAATCTTCGACATGCTGGCGCAGTCCGGCAAGGAAGGTGGCTTCGAGCTTCGGGACATGGCAAAGCATTTCCCCGGTCTCACAGCCAGTGCAAAAAACCTTGGCATTACCGGTGTCGAAGCTGTCGCCAAACTTGGGGCAGCTTTGCAAATCGCCATGAAGGGTGCAGGAAGCCCGGACGAAGCCGCCAACAATTTGAAGAACTTTCTATCTAAACTCGCCAGCCCTGAAGTTGTAACCAAATTCAAGAAAATGGGCATCAACATAAAAAGGGAACTCGACAACGCCACCAAAAATGGCCTTGACCCGATGGAATACATGCTTGTCCGCATCCATGATCTCGCGAAAGATGACAAGTGGATAATCGGTGAATTATTTGGCGATATGCAGGTCCAGAATTTCCTCAAACCCATGATTTCAAATCTTGAGGAATATCGGCGCATTCGCGATGTAACAATGTCGGCTGAAGGCGTAATTGAAAAAGATTTCAAGCGTGTCATGAACACCAACATCGAACGCGCCAAGGCGCTTGCCATTGCCCTGGATACATCACTGAATTCTGGCAAGGGCCTTGCCACCGTCATAAAGGGTTTAATTATTGATTTAACCGGCGTTGTCGCAGCAATCAATAAGTTCACCGCAGCCAACCCGGAATAAACCGGCAATATCGTC
>JAESRR010000290.1 GCA_016764535.1 Cohaesibacteraceae bacterium
TTTTCTCCTCCGTTGTGCCGTTCTCCTTCTTCTCGCGCTTTTTGTGGAATTTCCAAAATTCCACGGGAGTGCAAAGGCCTTGTTATGAATTTCCTGATTGTCGATATGCGGACGGGATATTGCAATATCGATTTCGCGCCGGGTCAATGCCTTCTGCAATTCGGCGTTATTCATCGTCCACATGGCCAGATTAACCCCCGGGTAATGCGCCCGGAAGGATTTGATCAATGTGGGGAACAGCCCATGAGTTGCCGATCCGACAAATGCAATACGCAAACGGCCCGTTGCACCCTGCCCCATCCTTTTGATTTCAAGGCGAGTATCCTCGTATTCACTGAGGATTTTTGTCGCCCGCTCCAGCAACAATTTACCTGCCTGTGTCAATCGTACCTGGCTACGGCTGCGATCAAACAAGGTCGCTTCAAGTTCAGTTTCAAGCTGGGCGATCTGGCGACTGAGTGGTGGCTGGGCAATCCCGAGTAATTCAGCTGCGCGTCCATAATGCAGTTCTTCAGCAACAGCGATAAAGTATCGAAGACGCTTCATATCCATCGCGCAGTCCCCCTTTTTTCGCCAGGCTATCCCATTCGTGCCAGTGCATCCAGAAAATATGAYCGGAAAAGYGCCGGATTTTCCGACATGGGAAAATGGCCAATWCCTTSCATAACCGTCAGGGTAGAGCCTTTKATTTTGYCTGCCGTGTTGCGGGCATTCTCGGGTGTACAGGTTAAATCATAGTCACCAACCAAAAAATGTATCGGTGCCTGCTTTGTATCAATCMGTGATRCGCGCSCAACCAGACTKTCGTCTTTGGTATAGAAACTCAAATCACCACGAAAMACMCCGGGGCCGGATTGCATGAACATCCATTGTGTCAGCCAGCGATGTTGATTGGGRGATTGYGGAGCGATATTTGCCGAAACCAGCGCCGCGCCCATTTCACCGCCATGSGCATCKGGCCGGTGAAACCAGTCKATGTCGTACCACGCTGGTTGAAAATCCGATGCCTCGATCGCAACAAACCCKGCRAAATCSGCYGCGTRATCAACAGCAATTTGCAACGCRATACGGCCACCCATGGAACACCCGGCAAGTACGGGGYTCACCAGTCCAAGGGCTGATTTTATCGCCAGYACAGTCTCAATATAGACTTCTGTGGTCAGCAGATATTCCTCAATCTCCCAACCTTCCGGCGGRGAKGATTTSCCGTGCCATGGCATATCAAATGCTATCACCCGATAGCGATCGGTGATCTCATCATCATTCAGAATATGCTGCCACTGGCGATTATCCGCACCAGCTGTGTGCAGGCACAACAGGGGAATACCGGATCCGGCTTCCTCAAAATAAATCCGTTGGCTCYGCCCGGCAATATCCAGTGTTACATAGCGCCCGGTGATCTTTTCAATCTGTGCAAGGGTCATAATGTGCCCCTCCCCAAWGCCARAGTTTCCTTRAAGAACCGCAAATTGCGCACCAGTAAAATGATATCACCTTCAATTTGCGCCCGGCCCATTTTGGCAAGACCAAATATATCGTGAAAGCCGGGTTTGGGGATCGGTTGCCAGAACTCAAACAAGGCATTTTCATCGGTCCGCAGAGCGAAACTCCAGGGMATTTTRGTTGCGGAATTTRTMCTKATGTCTTCCAGCAYACCTTTTTCAAATGTGAGGATGTAGCTGTCTGATCCCGCTTCAAGTAAAACACWGGTCGAGAACATCCGCCCCAGCCTTAACAAATGGGGCGTTTCATTGAGRCGGATCTGGATTCTTTTCAAAACATCGGKGACATTCATGATCATTGGCCCTTTCGGGTATATTCGCGAACAACATCCTSGGCGATGGTCACACCAAGGCCAGGTCCAGTCGGACATTTAATMTCAAAATTTTCATAGACAATGCCGGAGCTTACAAGATCGTTCTGCAAAATCAGCGGGCCAAAATGTTCGGTCCCCCATTCAAGTGCTGGCAGTGTTGAATACACCGCCATATGKGCTGAAACACCAATGCCGCTTTCAAGCAGGCAACCACCATAAAGTTGCATCCCGCAAGATGATGCGACACCGGCAGCACGCTTGAGTTCCATCAGGCCGCCGCTCTTTACAAGTTTCAATGAAAGTACAGATCCGGCACCSGACACYCCGGCCCTGCGAATTTCCTSAAGRGTAAAAGCGCCTTCGTCAATCAGAACCGGGATATCAATSCGGCTCGCWAYMCGCGCCAGCGCCTCCACTTGTGACGCAGGCAATGGTTGCTCAATCAGGGCRACATTGAGTTCGGCAAGTGCGGGCAAATACTGGATCGCGGTCGCTTCGGACCACCCCTGGTTCACRTCAACYACAAATCTTGTTGTATCAGGCAATGCRTCAACRATTTTRCGCAATCGGGCAATATCATCCTGCGGACTTAAAAAACCRAATTTGATYTTGAAATCGCGCATCTGGCGACGTTCAAGCTTCAGTTTYGCTTCCTCGATTTCCTGGTCGGCATCGCCGGATGCCAGCGCCCAGATAACCGGGATSGWTTGMCKYACTGCACCACCAAGCARTGCACTTGCAGGCATCGACAATGTCTTGCCAACGGCATCATAMAGCGCWGCTTCRATYGCSGMCYTGGCAGAATAATTCCGYGTTGCAGCSGCCCCCATCAACAAGGCGCATTTCTCAAACCCGCTGGCGATCTCTCCCCTGATCACCGGAGCCAGATARATRTCAATCGCCGCYTTGATMGAYTCAACACTTTCCTCGGCCCAGCGCGGACCACCCAGCGTCGAGGCTTCTCCATASCCKGTRATGCCATTCTTCAGGGTCACCGAYACCATCACATARCTTTGRTGGCGCAAACGCGTATTTGAAAGCTTGTGTAACCGGGTTGTYGGAACATCAAGAATTTTRCTTTGAATGTTCTCAATCRCCATRTCCCGGGGCGAAATCGCCGCAGTGAACTCTGACACATCCTGAAAAYTCAGAGATGCGCCYGRTGACGTCATGGTCGTGTCTGGCATGTAGTGTGCTCAATAATTTGGGAGTTGAGACATAGTCAAATTGCAGGACAGTTCATTATTGGAACTGCCCTGCTTCCGGGTCCCGGGAGTCAGGATTGTTGTTTTAGTGTAAAATCAAATGACAGGACAAGATCGGTATCCGCACCTTCGGGTGCTTTTTTAAACTCACCAATCAGGCTGTCTTTCACTGCAAAGACGGAGTCATTATCCAGATAATCACTGGAGCTATCATAAATCTGCGAAACCAGCGTGCGATAGCCTTCCTTGAACAGCATGAAGTGAATGTGTCCGGGACGATATGGGTGATGCCCCATATAGCGCAACAATTCTCCAGCAGTTTCATTATCGGGGATCGGGTATGGCGCCGGGCGTACTGCACGGAATGCATAATAGCCCTCGGCGTCTGTTTCAAAACGTCCACGCAGATTAAAATCTGGCTGCTCGGGGTCCTGCTGCTCGTATAATCCGTTCGGCGCATCTTCCCAGATATCCAGCGTCACTCCGGCAAGTGCTCTGCCGTCTGTATCCTTGATGCAGCCTTCGACCAGAACCGTTTCCTGACCATCAAAACTCTTCTGAACAGTGGATGCACCCTTGGGTAATACAGGCGGGTTCTCACGATAAAACGGGCCAAGCACGGTGGATTCACTTTCCGTACCGGTCACCTTGTTGGTCAACATATCGACCAGCACTTCGATACCCAGAATGTCAGAAAGCAGAATGAATTCCTGACGCTTGTCATCACAGGTCGCTCCGGCACGGGCGAAAAAATCACACGCTTGCAAAAACTCGCCATGTTGCAAATCAACATCACGGCAGAAATTATGCAAATGCGTGATCAGGCTTGTCATGATGACTTTTTGACGATCGGGGATGTCCGATGACAGGGCGGCAACCACTGTGGGGGTTATGTTATCCAAAGTTACATTAGTCATGAATTTCACCTGTCCAAAGTGTGCTGGCAACCGGTTTGGGTCCAATCTTCTCTTGCCCCATCCTGGCGATCACGGGCAATTCAGCCAATACCGTTTTTGGTATGTAGCGATACCGTTGCTGAAATGACGGGGGTGAGAACTGGTCGTGAAACGATCAATCGCATGCGATTGAAGGGTCGAACGCACACGAGGGGAATGCGAAGCGACCGAGTGGGCCGGGATGCCATCACTGTGGTTCACCGACCGTGGAAGAAGTCGTCGAATACTCCACCGGGCAACCATTTAGAATTTCGCTTCTACCAACCGTGCGGCAAGTCACAGCTATGGATGCTGATTTCCATCAGCATGACACAGGGGGTGGCGGCAGGTGGTAGTGACTCTTTATCGTGGATGTATTTCTCCAACAATAACAACACCCACCCTGTCAATCTGAACTTGCTTCAGATTCCATAGTGCGGCCTCACCACACGCCAAAACAGTTGTATTTTCCACCAACTGAAAACACGCCTCACCACAAAAAATCCCGACATTCATGTGAACATCGGGATCAATCTATTGATAGCTGTCAGCTTAAAATCGTTGTTGCCCTAGAAAGGCACGCGGAGCTTCGCTGTACCGCCATAACCGGTGAACTGATCGCTACCGATACCCGAAACATTACCCTGTAAGGAAAGCGAGATACCTGTTGATGTGGTCGCATCAAACCCGGCTTTGAAGCGTGCCGACAGAACATCACTCAAATCAGGCATACCCGAACCCGCATCAGCATCCTGATTGGAGAAATCATATTCACCATTCAGCGCCAGCCATGGGCGGAACGAACCACCATTTTCATATTTGTGGGTGTAGCCAATCTTCGGACCGACCGATATACGCCCTGCCCTGATCACAAGGCTTGAATGTGTGGTTCCGGCACTATCGGTGTATCCATCCTGGTTCTCCTGGGCATAAACAAAGCGAATACCCGGACTGACGAAGAATGCGTCATAGTTCCATGTACCGGTAAGTTCTGCCATGACTGTTGCGCGATGTGCATCAAAATTGCCATCGGTGGTGCCCGACACATTGGCGTAATCAGAGAATGTATACGCGGCCAGTGCCTTGAACTTCAGATGCTCGGACAGTTTCATGCCAATATACGGACCAAAGCTGTAGCTATCACCCTTGAATGATCCATCTATACCACTTGTCACCACATCAAAATCACTGACGCCGTAACCCCCGAGTAGCCCAATGATTGTTGTATCACTATAGCGGTAATCAAGTCCGGCCATTACATCGATAGTGTGCCCATCAAARTTGGTGCCGTCATAAAYRTTCCAGTTRCCTTTYARCCAKGCGTTCCACTKCGGWGTGGAATATCCRCTGGTCGWCRCATCACCATTSAGRCYGGCAAGCGGGTTATTCTGTTTGGCCTGATARCYATTGAGGATATTGGCAAAGYCSRTKGTYGARGCRCTAAATCCATTGGCAGTTACCTGCAGATCGCCRCCCACATCATCSAGYCTGCCATCAAGATAATCAGAAACYCCGGTCGCCATATTGTTCATCTGGCCACTCATCGTCAATCCGGAGATTGCTTTTTGTTGGGAAACAAGACTTGAAACGCCAAACCCACCACCACTGACMGACATTGCCGAAATGGTGTGACCCTGGCTGCCGCCGACAGCAGTTGCTGTCGTTGTGAYAYTAATTGTGTAGGTAATTCCGTCACTCTTACCAATCATATTAAAAGTGAAATTGTAAGTATCGTTATCGGCGGCAAAGTACCGAGGAAACCCTCCCACGTCACATGTATTACTATTATCTTCATCGAGAAGTTGGATATTGGATGTATTATTTGTTGTTGAAACGCATGAACTGAAATCGGAGCCAACAGAACCATTCACACCAGTGATGTTAATTCTTCGCTGAGTGGTAGACATCGAAAACCCGTTCGTCGGAGACACAAGGAATCCCGAGGCTTCATTGCCGCATGTGCGTGAGTCGAGATAAAAATTCCAGGTTTCCCCCCCACCACCAATATGAGTATATGGCACTCCTACACATTGAACAGCTGCCTCAGCCCTTTCCGTCGCAATGACCAAACCACCGGACATCCCGACCAGACCCAGCGCCAAACCTGCCAGCGCTTTGCCCGCATTTTTGGTGACGTTACTGATCGAATTTCTATGTCTTGAAAATAACGAATACATACTAAAATCCATCCCAATGCCACTGTAAATATGTACAGCTGACAATATTTGACGCGCCCTGAATTCTAGTGATTCTTGCCGGGCACTTTCCCTGGGATATTCATAGATTATCAACGTCGGTGAATTACGGCGACATGTCAATTATAAACCAATCGTTAAATAATTAAGTTGAGGAGTCACCAAAATGCAACATATATGCATGCACCCAAGTCACAGTCAATATCGGAGAACTCGAAAAACCTTCACAAAATCATTGAGTTATGTAGAATACAAGTAATAAATGTTAGCCAAAATATATTTCTATAATTGGTAGAATTAGTATTTATTTGAACCGACGATCTCAAATTCACTCCCCAATCACCAGGTCCAGCATAATCGCCAGAACGGACATTGGTAGCGAGGCCATCCGATACAAATCAACGTCCGTCTTGCATAACTGCAAGTCACAGCTATGGATGCTGATTTCCATCAGCATGACACAGGGGGTAGCGACAGGTAGTAGCAACTGATGCGTTTCTCCAACGATAACAACACCCGCCCTGTCAATCTGAACTTGTTTCAGATTCCATAGTACGGCCTCGCCACAAACCAGATAAGAACCGTTTTGCAAATTGAAAGTTACAGCTATGGATGCTGATCTTCATCAGCATGACACAGAGAATTGTGATAAGTAGATGCAGCTCTTTGTCGTGGATGCGTTTCTCCAACGATAACAACACCCACCCTGTCAATCTGAACTTGTTTCAGATTCCATAGCTCGGCCTCGCCACAAACCAGATAAGAACCGTCTTGCAAAATTGAAAGTCACAGCTATGGATGCTGATCTCCATCAGCATGACACAGAGAATGGTGATAAGTAGATGCAACTCTTTATCGTGGATGCGTTTCTCCAACGATAACAACACCCACTTTGTCAATCTGAACTTGTTTCAGATTCCATAGTGCAGCCTAACTGTGAGTTCTCATTAGGTTGTTCATTCGATCCATATCTGAAACGCTGAGTTTACGACAACTTTGCTTTCAAAAAGGACCGAATGAACATGCAC
>JAESRR010000228.1 GCA_016764535.1 Cohaesibacteraceae bacterium
TTCCCGCCAGGGTATGCGTGGGAGATGGGCAAAAACGATAGCTGCACGGCGGAGTTTTCAACGTCTTTTGCCGTCGTTGCAATCCCCGCATGATGGGTCCTGAACAAATTTCAGGACGACCAGGTGGGGATTGTTGCCGTGGGAGATACAAAACGATGTTAGCGAGTTACTCCAAAACCACCTCACTCGCTTTGCCATGCTGATGGAGATCAGCATCCATAGTGTTGACGATCGGCTCGGCACAGGAGTGGGTGGTCTCCGTTACCATTAAAGCGAAACAGAGTAAGCAACAAACACGATACCAGACGGTGATGCACAGTGATGGATTCCAGCCTTCGCTGGAATGACAGGAAAGCTGCTGCCAGGGCCGGAAAAACGCAACAATTTTTGCCACCAGGCATCAAAACCACCCCACCCACCGTGTCATGCTGATGTCGATCAGCATCCATAGTGATGCAAAGCAGTAATGCACAGAGGTGGCTGGTCTCCRTTATCATSCAGCWGCGATCAACTCGTTGACCACCCAAACCTCGCGATGCATGCAAGTGTTCAACGATCTGTATTGCGGCGATGGTTAGCACTGGCCCACCAATAACGCTAACCACCAGTTGCCAATATTGTTATTATAAAGGGCAACCTCGGTTTCCCGCGCCGCAATTTTTTACGCTCAATACCCCAATAACAAAACAAGACCGGGGAGGTTTCGGCAACAGATTCGCCACTATCAGGGATAGCAATCCCCATTATAAGTCACTTCAGTTTCATGAAAAAATGTATATAATTGGAATGATGATAATTCCAAATTGTCATGAATAACAGTTTTGGTGGAGCCAGGTGATGAACAAATTAATTGAAATGGAGACTTTTGTTCAAATTGTCAGCGCAGGCAGTCTTGTCGGTGCAGCCCGGCGCCTGCGCAGGAACCCCTCGTCGGTAAGTAAAATCATTGCGGGRCTTGAAGATCGCCTGAGCGTACGGCTGCTAACGCGAACTACGCGCAATCTGGTTCTRACCGAYGCAGGCGAAAGTTTCTACAAACACTGCAAATCCATACTCATCGACATTGAAGAAGCCGAAGAAACAGCAATGACACGCCATGAAAACCCTCGCGGWCGGCTRCGCATCATCGGCATGAATGCACTTTCTCCCAACACGGTCCTGCCGCTGGCTTACCGGTTTATCGAGCGCTATCCGGAAATCAAGCTGGAGCTTGTTCAAGCTGAATTCTTTCCCGACATGGTGGGAGCTGAAATGGATGTCGCAATCCGATTTGGCGAGGTCACCTCAAAGGGATTGGAATGCGTCAGAATTGCGCCCAGTCGCCGCGTAATTTGTGCGTCTCCCGCTTATCTGGAAAGACATGGAACACCCGACACGCTCGCCAGCCTCACAGAGCACAATTGTATTGTGTTTAGTAATTTGCAACATCTCAACATTTGGGAACTCAATCACAACAAACATGTTGAAACCTGTCACCCWTCGGGGAATCTGGTKGCAAGTAATGCCGAATTAATTCGTCAGGCGGCTCTTAGTGGCCGCGGAATATGTCAACTTTCMGATTTCATCRTYGGCRAMGACMTTCGGGAAGGCCGGYTGATTGYCTTGTTTCCAAAGCAGTTGGAAACAATCACAAACTACGTTTGCGCAATTTACCCCCGAAAAGAGCGMCCACCRCGCAAAACGCTGGTTTTTATCGAGTATTTGCAAGAGAACCTGTCAAAAAATTACCACTGAGTTGTTCTTCACASCATGCGTAATCAAYTCGTYGRCCGCCCCAGCCACACCGATKTGACCGGGCTGGCATCARCWGCCAAATCAWCRKCCWKATKRATCGYTKCAAACCCGCWGGCCTGCCAGAACAAAAGACCGCGCTGATTGCGGGCGTTAACTCCGACATGGACGTGTYTACAKCCCAGTGAACGTGCTTTCTCCAGCCAGSTTTCAATCAGTCTGSTCCCCACACCTTTTCGGTGCGCCCGGGGCAATARATTSAGATGCATATGAGCCGGRCAGGCATCTGTCACTGCCACCGGAGTACGGCCAGGATGATGGATCATAAAGCTGCGTTTTTGATCAGCAGTCCAGTCCYCGTTCAATACAGAACCCGGGTCCGCATAGCGCTTTCGTARATCGGGCCACCACCCGGTTTCCAGTWGCAWTTCAAAGGCCGGAGTATCAAGCACACCAATGGAAAAACCAACCACGCCCGTTTCATCCTGCGCGACGAAACACATATCCGGTTTCAAGACCCCATAGGGTGCCGAATAAATATGGCCCATCATTTGCGGATCATCAAACAGGGGTGTTGCATCCTCGCCCCGATCACCGGTTTTCAGCGAGATGGCATAAAGATCATCAAGATCAGTGGCTTCATAAGGACGAATGGAAATCATTATGGACTGGCCTGATGCAAATGAATCAATTTGAGAGTAGCTCTATAACACTTCTGTAAGTTTACAGCTTCCAAAACATCGATCCATATAGCCAGGATGAGTTGGCCAGCCATAATCCGCCTGCAACAAGCACCAGGGCCACGAGTACTTTACGAAGTATTTGATATATCAATGAAAGCATTGACAGACCCTGGCGGCACTTCATGGCAATATTTTGAATAATCGCTCAATAATCTGTCTATACTCACCGATAAGGGCGAAATTTATTATAAGCTTCAACAGGGAAATTCCATGACCATCAATAAACGGACAGGCTTTGGGCTGGCCATAGCGCTGGTGCTATTGGCATCAGTCGCAGGTTTCACTTCGATCTCCAGTTTCACATCGAACGCAAATGCAGAGAATTTCTCCGGTCTTTGGTCCAACGGGCTGAAAAGCGTTCGCACGGGCGAGCCGCTGATCGAAGAGGGTGGCGAACACAAGCTCGATCCGGCAGGTATTAAATATGGTTATAATCTGGTGGTAAATGCTGATGGCAGCACATTGTCACCACGCGCTGTTCCGCTGAAAGGTGGCGAGCAATTAAGCACCACAGACGCGTATCAGGATGATAACAACACCCGGGAATATGCCCGTATCTATACAATCATGGCACCGATCCGCGACACAATTTTGTATCATTTTGAAAGCACGTCCCTCGCCGAGTGGCAAAAACTGACGGAAGTTTTGGCAAACAACAACATCAAAACCAAAGACGCTTCCAAAGTTGATCGTCGTGCGGTCCTCTCCAGTGATCAGGTCTACGAATATGTAAGTGGTGGCCCATCCGATGGCAGCGCAGTCATGCGTTATCTTGAAGAAGCTGGCCTTGAACTCAAATGCCTGGCGTTCAAGGATTTCAATTTCGTCAATCCCGAAGGCGCTGATCACTGTAAAGATCACGGCTTTGAAACAGGGTCCGGTATTAAATAATTCGATACGCGTACAGCTTCCGGAGGGGATCACCTCTCCGGAATTCAACAAGCTGGTTTAATCCAGCTCAAAGTTGCTTTAAAAAGCACACCACGCGTTCAACTTCTTTAAATCCCATCTTTCCGTGGGCGGCAATGCTGCGGTGATTATCCAAAACAGCATCGCTGGCAAGTTCCCTGTACCCCCGGCCCAGAGCCCAGGTTTCGGCCTGCGCCATGAGTTTTGTTCCATAGCCTTTGCCACGATGGACTTCGTCAATATACCAGGCTTCCACATAGGGCACTTCGGGCTGACGGCTGCCTTCCGCAAAATTCCTGATGTTGAGTTCAATGAACCCGGCACATTTCTGTGTCTCGTCTTCAATGACAAATGCCTGAACGATATCCGTTGAAGTGCCTTCAAAATACGATTCTATTTCCGGCTCCTGATCATCTCTGTTACCAGGCCATAACAAATCTCTCATCCGCGCCCATTCAGGGATATCTGTCGAAACGGTTTCACGAATGTTCATGTCAGATCCTTTTCAACCATGTACGCGGGAAAGATTGGACTTCACCACATCCATTCCGTCTCGCCGTCGATCTGTTGTAATTGTAAACGGAGGCCGGATTAAAACTTTTCGCAGCAACCAAAAGCTGCGTCAAATAGGCATACGCCTTTGCGCATTTCTAAACGCGAGATTTGCAAATGAAGTACAAAGAAACAGGGTAGCAGCAAATATCATTGGCCACATCTCGTTTTCTGTCAAATCGTACAACCAGCCAGCGATCGCCGGAGCAGGTGCCTGAACAAGGAAATATGTTGTAAAAAACAGCCCCATTCCGATCGCGCGGTTTTGTGGTCTCATAGCTTGTGCAGTTAGCGCCATGATCACTCCGGCCGGAGCAATGCCGATCATTCCAAAGACCACACTGGAAGCGACAGCCAACGGCGAAATAAACAACATCAACAAGGCGAGAATGGCTGCTGCCATACAGACATGGAAAACCAGATCCGCCTTTCCACTGCGATCCGCAATCATGCCGCACACGAAGCCCGAGAATATCATAAGCCAGCTCGCGATGCTGATTACGGCTTGCGCAGAAACCGGATCAAAGCCTCTTGCCTCCAAAACACGTGGCGCAAAGCCCAGATATACCACATAACCCGCATTAAACAGCGACCAGATCAGCGAAACAAACACGATCAGGCAAAATTCATTTCGATTAAGGGTAAATCGAAAGCTGCTGGCTTGCTTCACAGGACCCGGGACATCACGGTAGAATATCATGAGCAATAATGCGCTTGTAACGCAGTATACTGACGCCACTACAAACGCCATTCGCCAATCAAAATTACTGGCCAGCCATACATGACCGATCTGCCCCATCGCAATACCACATGGCCATGACATTACAAACGCGCCCATGGCCGTTGCCAGTTCTTTACCCGAAAATAAATCCGTGACAATTTTTGCAAAATAAATGTTTGAAAATACAAATCCGACACCACTAATCAGCCGCGCTGCCGCCAACAATTCAAATCCTTCAGCTACAGAGGCAAGACCCCCACCTGCTCCGAGCGTCAAAAGCCCCAAACCGACAATGAACCGATCTGACACAAACCGCCCGGCAAGTCCCGCAGGAATAGCAAGAAACATTCCCGGCACCATGAACAACCCAATCAGACTTCCGATCTCGGCATAACTTAATCCAAGCTCGTCAACCAATACGCTGGATACAGAACCCAGGGTCTGAAACTGAAATCCCAATCCAGTTCGCGTCACAAACAAAAGAGCAAGGATCGCCCATCTCTTATCCATCCGATTGCCCTTTGGAATTTCGGAGATTGATGTGTGACAACCCGCAACATGCTCCAGGCAAAAGGGAGACGTCCGGAAAGCTGGTTGATACAACACACCAAACCCGGACATCCCGTTTTCTCTCACGTGGATCGGTGAACTATCGTCATGGAACTATCGCGATGGAACCAACGCACCGATTACAAACCGTCGGAGCAACTGCGCCCCTTACGCCAAACCTTCGGCTTTCAAGGCGATCTGAACTTTTTCACGGGACGAAACCCGGTTTACATAAGAGGAAAGATCAGACCATTTTGACATATCGATACCGACAAAACCGCACCAGCTTGAAGCCGTAAACAAATAGGCATCGGCGATCGAGAAGCTGTTGGCCACCAGATAATCACGACCATCGGACAGGAGTTTGTTGATGTAATCGAGCTTTAAACCAACTTTATTACGTGCGGCCTTTTTCTGTTCGTCTGTTGCTGACGCTGAGAACAGGGGAGCAAACGCCGGGTGCAATTCGGATGACACATAGGTCAGATGTTCGTTTATCCGGGCGCGTTCCAGGGTCCCGGGCTCGGCAGCCAGACCAGCCCGGGGGTGTTTGTCGGCGATATATTGCAGGATGGCGGGACCTTCGGTGAGGAACTGTCCATCCTCAAGTTTGAGTACCGGTACAACGCCCTTGATATTGATCTTTTGGAAGTCATCGCCGGTTTCAGTTTTTTGAATTTTTGTATCGACTTTTTCGATTTCGAAATCTGCTTCAGATTCCCGAAGGGCGATATGAGAAGCCAGAGAACAGGCGCCGGGCTTGTAATAGAGTTTCATGGAAGTCTCCTGAATTATTCGTAACCCGGTAGCGGGTTGAGGTGAAAGTCGGGGATATTGCAGGTCCGGTTTCGCAAATTGCTGATCCGGATACAGCGCAACCTCCCGGCTGCACCAAAACAGAGTTAGGAGCTTCAGTTTCATATGTAAATCTAATTACCTAAAGTAACTTGATTATAGACTTACCTATTGGTAACCTATGGTTATCGAAGTAACGCATTGCAGGAAGATTAAAATCATGGTTTTGCCCATGCGAAAAAATCAAAGCCGCCCGGTACACAATGATTGCCCGTTGTCCATATGCATGGACATCCTGGGCGGTGCCTGGACCCCGGAAATAATCTGGTATCTGCATGGGGGTGCCAGGCGTTTCAGCGAACTTCAGCACGATATCCCAATGATTTCCGCCAAGGTTCTATCTTCAAGATTGCGCAAACTTGTGATTAAAAAAGTGGTCAACCGTGTGGTTAAACCCACCTCGCCACCGTCAGTGGAATATTCCCTGACCGATTTGGGACAGGAACTGGTGCCGGTGATCGATGCGATCGTAAAAGTTGGCCACAAAATCAAACTGCGTAACGATGCAGAGCACATGGTTGCTGGTTGAATATTCGGGTTCAATACCGCAGAAAACTGCTTTATTGAAAGCCGATACGATTAAATCCCGTTGGCACGCTGTACCGCGCGGACATATTTGATGATTTTGGCAACATCATCCCGCGAGATACCTTCGACCGGAGGCATATTGCCAAACTTCCAGTGATGCGCCCGCACGCCACGTTTGGCAGCGATCTGAAAAGCTTCATCACCATGATGCCCCGGCTCGTAAACCCGATGGATCAATGGCGGAGCCGTGCCTTCGATTCCCGCAGCATTTTTGCCATGGCAGGCCGCGCAATTACCATTAAACAGCCGTTCACCCAGTTTCTCGCTTGCAACAAGTTCCGGCACCGTGACGCTGATCATCGCGGCACCCTCTGTTGGTGCGTTCTGTTCCTCGGTCCCCAAATAGCGAAACCCTAGAAAGGCAATCACAGCGATGGCAGCATAAATGGCATATTTCATTTTCATCAAGTGGTCCTTCACGTAAAGGGCAAACAGCCCCCATCTGTTATGCAGCTTCC
>JAESRR010000229.1 GCA_016764535.1 Cohaesibacteraceae bacterium
TTCCGCAATACAATACGCCAAGTCCAAACAGGATCAAAATGATCGGAAATAAAACTGAATCAGCGAAAATTTTGCTCGCGAGATGGCCCATATATCCAAGTGTTCCAAGGGCCCCGTACACAATAAAAATCCGTCTTCTCAAAAACACCGAAATACCCATGCAACCGATATTGATCAGGAAGTAAAGAAACTTGTTAATTTCACTTCCGCTATTCATTGTTAAAAGAGCGATCCAGAATGCTGACATGCCAAACAGATAACCCCAGAAAGCAAAATCCGGTTTAAATTTTATATCGATGTAATAACTGGTGGCGATCATCGCTATTCCGAACCAGGCAGAAACCAGTTGGCGATTTTGCCAGGTGAATTCGTCACCAAATATGATGGGCGTCAAATCCATCGATATGTACCATAAAACAAAAGCGATTGGTGCGGACAGGAACGGGAACCTGAAATATTTTAATGCAATCAATCCAGTGGCAATGGTTGCAATTTCCATGGTGAACCAACCACCCTTGACCCATTTGAAAAAGGATTGATATTCCCCGGGATCATCAAATCCCCAAATGTTGAGCCAGCGTTGAAAACCATATACCGCCAATGGGGTAACGCATACGGCCATTGTGATTAAAAGGCCGGATGGGATTTTCAAACCCGGTCGATTGGCAAAATTCAATCCGCCCCATACGAACAATCCGGCAAATATCAGGGCGACAACAAAAATTCCGCCTCCACCCAGGCTTTCCCACGCGGTGCCGAGAAACAGGGTCATCGCGCCGATAACAATGAGTGCGCCGAAATAATACAGAACCTGCACAAATCCGAACCCTGTCCGGTCTGCAGTCCGTTCTTCAAAACCGGACCAGAGTGAATCGGCCTGCGATATTGAAATGATCTCCTGTTCAACAGCCCAGTCCAGATCATCTTTATTTATTTTCATTCGTGCCTCTAACCCTGAATTTATCAAACACTATGAAATAGCGAGCTGAAAGGCAATTTAGTCAACCGAACCATGATCCCAAACTCTTCAATTTTCGGGAAAATCTGTTTTTGGTTCATTATCAATTCACGACTTGTTCATCTAACTTATTGCAATTATCTGGTTGAAATTTTGATGTGTCATGGAGTTTGTCTGGATGAAGTATCTATCGTTGGTTTCCTGTCTTGTTGTCGCACTATTTACATCAACGGCCGTTTCTCAGGCGTCCAGTTGTGTGGATGATCATGATGAGACTATTCAATTGCGAAATGGCTCACACATCAATTCCATGGAACGGATTGCTTCCTATGTTGCACATATTAGTGATCGCGACCTGATCAATTCCAGAGGTGAACGGTTGACTGGTTTTCGTCATATCCTTTCGCAGGACAGGTCAAATGTCCACAAAACCGGCATTCTGGATGAGAAGGGTGATTTTGGAGATCGGAATGATGATTTCTTTACATCGTTGAAAAAACGAAAATTGTTTTTGACCGCTGATATTTATTACTACTGCTACCTGGATCAGGCAGCAATTGCCTCCATCAAAAAACAAATTGTAGATGGTCAGGTCCCAGGTTTTGTGAGTGTGGTAATTTTCAAAAAACAGAATGGTGAGCTCGCCCTGTTCCTGTCTACAGTTGGATAATTTCGGCGTAATATTTGGTCGTTGTAATTTGGATTCGATGTTTTTGGAATAATTCTGGACTGAATTGATTGTTTTGTTACCATAGTAGCGTGTTTATCGGCCGGCGCTGATATTGGCCCACCGGCGTTGATACCGGAGGTCGCGTATGTGGGTGATGAATTTCCGAGTTATTTTCATTTGTATATTCGCAATTTTTGTATCGCATGGTCCGGGTCTGGCCGAAGATAAAAAATCCATTTCGGAGCTGGCAGATGCCTGGGTCACAAAGAACGGTGGCAAGGGTGCTGCCAGCGTTGATAGCTACTGGCCTGGTGATGCATTGCTCGATTTAACGGTGGGCAAGAACAAAACTCCTGCAATGAAAAAAATCATCGACAAGGTCGTCAAARCCCTTCGAGAAAATTATGACAAGGTAAAAGATCAAAAARGCTGCCTATCCAATGCTTCATACGGGGCCTGGGATTATGCCAATGACAGGAATAGTATATTTGCCAGTAGTGAGTTCAAGAAATTCGCTCTGAAATTTGGAAAGACGCTTGCTTCACTCCCCAAATCCATGACGGGCAAAGTTCTTGATGCTGGAAAAAAAGCACTTGCAGACAAATTAAAGGACAAGGCAAAAGGCGAAAGCAAAAAGCTCGCAAAAAAGGCACTGGATGAATTTCGTAAATTCATGCAAGGGCAGCCGCCAGAAGTATTTTCCAAAAACGGCTCCATCACATCGGGAACAGCAGGGCGATGCGAGATATCAATTCGTGTGGTCTGGAATAAGAAGGCAAGCACTTATAGTTTTTTGATTATTGGAAATTGTACGTGCGAATGTGATCCGGCTACGCAGGTAGAGAAAAAATCAAAAAAAATCAAAACCCTGAAAGTTACCGGAACGGGAAATGTTTCTATTGCCATCAAGGGTAAGGGATTTTCCATAAGGCCTGGGCCTGCGCGATTCGACATGGCCTATCAATGTTGCGGTGATGGCAAGGGAGTAAAACGCACGCATAGCTATGGTGCCAAAGTCAACAAAGCTGCCAAACCCAAAGCAGCTGGAAAAACTCCCGAGGAAATTGCAGCAGAAAAACGGCTTAAAGAGCTTGCTGACAAAGATCCAAAAAAAGAAGTGAAAGACGGTCTTGTAAATAAATTTGGCAAGGAAATTGATGCTGCGAAGACAATAAAGGAACTGGAGGTGATCAACGACAAAATACTGGAAAAAAGAGGTGCGGTTAAAAACCAAATAACAGTTTTTCCTCCAGGCAAAACCAGAGATGCCGCAAAAAAGCTTCTCGAACAGATTAATGAGTTAATTGAGAAAAAACTCTGGCCAAAAATTGAAGAACTGGATTCGCAGTCTTCGTTCACCCCCGGCGAAGATCTTTTATACGATGATCTTGTAACCAGAGGACTTTTGCTTTGTCCTGCGGATGCATTCTGGAGTGAACCGATATTCGATCCCTCTGAATCTACAACTGTGTGGCGTGAACCTATCGCGTTGGAGACTGTTGTGCGATTGCCCAATGAATGTGTGGGTACAACTTACATTCTCACGACCACGGACGGTTTTAAAGAAACCATTCTGACAGAAGTGACAGAGCCGGTAGTCATTCTCAAAACTCCGGAGCCTGTTGTTGAAACACCGGTTCCAGAACCGGAAGCAACTGATACGCCGGACAATGAACCAGGTCGGAAAGACCAGCCTGAGCAACCGGAAATTCCGATTGTGACACAAATACCGGAACCTCGTGAACCACTGGAAGAAGTTCCGGATCTTGGATTGGTCAAGGCATCAGAGACCGTTGTGGAACTGGCACTTTCTGGAGAGGTTCCAGAAAACAGTTTTGAAGGTGCTGTGATCAAGCTTTTGCCTCCCGAACCGCCTTTACCATCCGATCTGGCACTGTTTGAAGACGGTGATGAAGTTGATGATGAATTCAGGGATCTTATTGCCTATCAGTCAGACGTGGCATCCGGCCTGTTTGAAGACGATGGAACGGTTGAAGTTGTGGCGCAGTTTAATCGGGATGCAGTTCTGCAAACCGACGATGCGTTGCTTAAATCCCTGACTGAACCTGTTGAAAGTGATGAAGCGGCGGAGAAAACCGATAATTTGATTGCCGGGCAGAATGTCTTTGTTCAGAAAGTGAAAACGTCCCTTTCTGTTGAACCACAACAAAGAACTCCACTGGTCATTGCTTTGTCTCCCGCCGGTCCGGAAGATGAACCATCCGAGTTGACTTTAAAGCAATTGTTGGAGGAAGCAGGGGAGGGGGATGCTCCGGTCGCCAGAGCTTACATGATTGGGAATATTCCCGTTTACACGGTGTTGTTTGAGACCAAATCCTTTGAGCAAACACGAATTGTTCTGGCGCAAAATACTCAGGTGATTTTTGTTGAAGAAGACCCGTGTCGTAACAAGGAAGAATTATCCGATACGCATTATTCCGGAAGTGGATTGTGGGGCCAGACATTCGATAATCAATGGGCTATCAAACGTGTTGGATTTACGCAATCCGAAGGATCAGCGTTTGATACACCTTCAAATATTGAAGCGAGCCTGGTTGTTGTTGCAGTTATCGATACCGGTATCGACTGGTATCACCCGGATTTGCCGGGCAAGGCACTTTGGAAAAACCCCGCCGAGATCCCCGATAATGGAATAGATGATGATGGCAATGGCTATGTGGATGATGTTATGGGCTGGGATTTTGTCCGTAATGACAATCGACCCTGGGATAGTGACGGGCATGGTACCTTCGTTGCCGGGGTAATCGCTGCTGGGCAAGACAATGATACAGGTATTGCCGGCATCAATCCTGATGCACAAATCATGGTGCTGAAAGCCCTTGATACATTTGGTCAGGGTTATGCGTCGATGGTGGCTGAAGCCATCACCTATGCGGTTGATAACGGTGCGCGGATTATCAATCTAAGCCTGGGCGGCAAAGGTATTACGGAAATTGAGAAACTCGCGATATCCCATGCCCGCTCCAATGGGGTCATTGTGGTTGTTGCTGCAGGTAATGCGGGATCATCACTTAAGGACTATGCGCCTGCCGGGTTGCAGGATGTGATTACTGTTTCTGCAACAGACCGCAATGATAAACGAGCTGGATTTTCCAACTGGGGACCTGCTGTCGACATCGCTGCTCCCGGCGTTGATGTGTTGAGCTTGCGGGCAAGAGACACTGATTTATTGGCCCATATACCTGGTGTAAAATATACCCCTGATCAGGGAATTGTCGGTGAAGATCGCGCCTATTTCAGGGCAAGCGGCACTTCATTTGCGGCACCGATTGTGTCGGGTACTCTTTCTCTGATGCTTTCGCGCAACCCTGCTCTTAACCGTGAACAAGCCACGCGCATGTTGCTGAATGCCGCTCGTGATATTGATACGCCGGGAATTGATAATTTCACCGGGTACGGTCTGCTTGATGCACAAAAGGCGCTGGCGGCGGATCCTGATTATTTCATTGAGAGCCGCATCCTTGGGGTAAAAGTAGTTCGCAATGGTAAAAAGGTTCTGTTGCAGATCAACGGCATCGCAAATGCTGATCTTTTTAAACAGGCAAAACTTCAACTAGGCAGAGGTGTTAAGCCAAAAAAATGGTTGCGGTTGAAAAAACCAGTAGAGCAACAAAAATCGGAATCCGTATTGATGGTACTTCCGGCTGCGATATTTGCCAAAACCAAAGTCTGGGTTCTTCGTTTGATTGTAGAACATGAAGATGGGTCAAAACGTATATCAAATTTTCAATTGAAACTTGGGTAGAACCCCTGCTATCGGGAGAAATTAATGCGTTTAATGACATATATGGCCCTGTCACTGGGCGCGTTGTGGATACTGGCTTCCCCGGTCATGGCCGTCACAGTCAACTTGTTGATCGAAAGCAAAGGTGAGCCGGTTCCCGGAGCCATTATCAGCTTTGAAACTCAGGATGGAGAACCGATTGATGCTGATTTGTTTTTTGAAGAGCTTGTTGAAATAACTGCCGACGAACCTGACCCACAAGCAGCTAAATCTACTCCGGAAATTGCCGAAATTGTCGTTGATAAACCAATTCCCACTGCTGAAGATGGTAGCCTGACTGCTGAATTGTCAGACTCGTTTTTGGATCAAAATGTTGTGCTTGTCATTCGTAAAGACGGGAAACTTGTCAAGCGGCAGGATCTTTCTATTTCGAATGAAGAGAAATCCCTTCGTATTGAAGCATTTGATCCAATAGATGCAGGTATCGCAATTGCTATTGCGCAAGATAACATCTGCAGGCGAGGCAAAATTTGTGAAATCGGGGTTAGGATTTCAAATGACGGGAATGGCATTTATGAGGGGCCATTGATTGTTTCCGGTACTTTGGTCGGAAACTGGATCAAGGCTGCCCAATCAACTGACGGCTGGTTTTGTATCAAGGGCCGTCGGCGAACCACACTGTGCCTTGTCGATGTAGCATTAGAGCCGGGAGCGGATATTCAGCATATTTTTTCCGTACCCTTGCCCCGCAATATTGGGCGTAATCCGCGGAACTGTTTTGCACCTCAAATCGGAGATGAAACCGAAGGCGGGAAACGAACTCTTTTAGCAGCAATTCAGCTGGGGCTCGCGATGAATGGATTTGATGCGGGACCGGCGGATGGGTTGATCGGGCCAAAAACGCTACGTGCTCTTAATGCATATGTCGATGTAAACAAACTGCAGCCTGAAATAGATCAACAAATATTCTTTGAACATCTTTTTGGCATTCCATTTTCTGATTACCGGCGTCTGGCTGTGAACAACGACAGCCAGTGTAAATCTCTTGATGTGGTTCGACCAGTTGTCGCAAAAAGCAACGCCGGGTCAGGTCGAAATGTTACAACCAGAGCCAGACAGCGGTCCAATGCAATCATCAATCAGGGAATATCCATCGGCATTGGTTTGGGTTTGAAGGCTTTGCAACGACATGTCACCAGGCGCAGGGGATCTTCTGAAACCGGAGTTGCTGCACCGGTTGAACCTCTGGATTGACCTCTTCGCGTTGAGAAAAGCTGGTCAAATATCGGGAATATGTGTCTGGTGAGTGGGAATTGTCATCCATTGGCATTGCCTGATACTTTGAAAAGGCTCAAAAAGAGTTGTTGTTTAGCGACATCTGTTGCCTGACCAGGTAACTTGAGAACCTTATTATTGTAACTCGTTCTGCACTGGATCCTCGAGAATGACCGAACCCTGTATTATATGTGTGGCCATCACCGGCTCCGTTCCAACCCAGGCTGATAATCCTGCAGTTCCTGTTACCATCGCTGAACAGATTGAAAGCACACAGGCGGCTTTTGAAGCCGGTGCGAGTATTGCCCATTGTCATGTTCGTGACAAAGCTGAAGGCAAACCAACGGCCGATCCTGCGCTGTTTGAAGAACTGGGAGCCCAGCTGCGTAAACATTGTCCTGGCATGATCATTCAATTTTCCACCGGTGGACGAAGCGGAGCGGGCAAAGACCGT
>JAESRR010000100.1 GCA_016764535.1 Cohaesibacteraceae bacterium
TTGTATTGTTGCAGGGCAGGGCAGAATGTATTGAAAAATATTATGACGTGGTGCGGGACTTGCGCAGACGTGGATTTGCTATCGCGACGCTTGATTGGCGCGGCCAGGGAGGCTCGGATCGTGAATTGCCGGATCGTTTGAAAGGGTATGTCGACGATTATGATACCTATGTATCTGATCTGGATCTGTTTCTTGATCAAATTGTCTTACCGGACTGTCCGCCACCCTATTTTGGTTTGGCCCATTCAACGGGTGGGCTAATCCTGCTTAAAGCGGCTCCCATTCTGCGTTCAAGGCTCGAAAGAGTCGTTTTATCTTCTCCATTTTTGGGTGTTGCGGAGCATAATCGTTCAGAAGCATTTAGCCGGACTATGGTTTCCGTTTTAAATGGTATCGGGTTTGGTGGAATAAGTTTATCGCGACGTAAAAATTCTGAAAGTGAAACACCGTTTGAAGACAACAAATTAACCTCGTCACGCGAACGATATACCAAGATGGAGAGTTTGTTGGAAAATGCGCCGGACCTGGCCATTGGACCGCCCATTGTATCATGGGTGCATGCTTCATTTCGCGCGATTGATCAGGTTCATGATTCTGAGTTTCTGGCTCGGATACACTTACCTGCGATTTTTGTTGCAGCAGGTAATGATCATGTTGTACGTGGCCGCGCAACCGAAGAACTTGCAAAGCGAATGCGGTCAACAACATGTATTGTTATTCCCGGAGCGCGGCATGAGTTGCTGATGGAGGCGGATATTTATCGCGAGCAATTCTGGGCAATATTTGATTCGTTTATTCCAGGGTCTGATTATGTGCGGAGTAGCCTTGAACCAGCTCGGTTCGACAATGTGTCAAGTATAATTTGATGTAATCTGGCATTTGCAGATGCAACTATTTGTCCGCCATTATGTGCCGGCTCGCCGTCCCAGGTTGTGACAACACCTCCAGCGCCTTCAATAATTGGAATAAGTGCAGCAATGTCTACGGCTTTAAGGCCGGATTCGACAACACAGTCCATGTAACCAAGTGCAACCATTGCATAGGCATAACAGTCCAGACCATATCTAGCCAGTTTGACGCAGGATTCGACGCGTTCATATGCATCGTTTTCCTGCGCCTTAAACAGCTTTGGGGATGTTGTGGCCATTATGGCGTCATGAAGATCGAAACAATCGCGGGTTTTCAGTCTACGGGTGCCATTTTTGTCTTGCAGCCATGATTGCGAGCCATTTCCGAAATATCGTTCACCGGTATAGGGTTGTGCCATCATACCTATAATGGCTCTGTCATTTTGCAAAAGACCGATCAATGTTCCCCAAACCGGCAAGCCCGAAATGAATGCGCGTGTGCCATCAATTGGATCAAGAACCCAGGTAAACGGGCTTGTCCCCACAACATCATCAAATTCTTCGCCGTGAATACCATGTGTCGGATAAGATTGCGTAATCAGTTCCCGGATTGCAGTTTCAGCATTTCGATCACCATCTGTAACTGGATCAAAATCATCTGGTTCCTTGTTATCGATGGCAATATTTATTCGAAAATGACGCAGCGTTTGTTTTTCGGCTGCGTCGGCAAGGACATCAAAAAATGCATAGGGAACTGGCATGGAGCTTGTCATTTGTAAACTCTGGTTTCGGGTGTCCGCAGGGTGTTTTTATCGAATTTTTGCTTGATCGCGAATGTCCCGGATTATTCGGCGGCAAGACTGTGATTTAGAAATGTTTCGTGAGATAACGGGATTAAATGGTCAATCAGAGCGCCAATATCCTGCTGAAGATGATCAAATCCGCGGTGTTTTTCCAAAGTGTTCTCATCCATATACAATGATCTGTTGATCTCGATTTGCATCGCATGAAGTCCTTTGAGAGGACGTCCATAATGCTCGGTTATAAATCCGCCGGCATAAGGTTTGTTATGGTCAACCGCGTAGCCTTTGTTGCGCAGAAATTTTGCAACCGTATTTACGATGATCTCGGAGCAGGCAGTACCATAACGATCACCCAGAATAAAATCAGCTCTGTTATCCAGGGCACTTCCACTCGACCGGGATGGCATTGAATGGCAGTCCAGTAAAACGGCATAGCCGAATGAGACATGGGTTTGAGCCAGTAAACGCCGTAATTGTGAATGATAGGGTTTGTAAATTTGTTCGACCCTTATAAGGGCCTCTTCGACAGGGAGTTTATCAGCATATATTTCRCGAGAATCAGCAACTATCCGCGCWATKGTGCCAAGCCCGCCAGCRACMCGTACRGAGCGTGTRTTGGCGTAAGGMGGTAGTGGTGCGGAAAACATGCGTGGATCCAGTTCATAGGGTTCCCTGTTCAGATCCAGATAGGCCCGCGGATAGATAGCCCGCATGAGCGGCAGGCCTTTCTCGCTGGCAGACCAAAAAAGTTGATCTACAAAYGCGTCCTCGGAGGCTCKWAGGGTRTGRGAATCGAGCCGGGAGGCTGAAAGAAATCGTTTYGGGTAAAGAGAKCCACTATGTGGTGAATTAAATATRTAGGGWCCCAGYGGKGTGTTCGGCAGATTAACCTCAAACGGTCCGGGCACAAGCATAAAYATTAACCCTTCGTTGCCAGAAACGCCGAAACAGGATTGTTTCCCCAAACTCTTCACCTCTCTTTRCGAAGGTGYTGTSAGATGTTGCCAATGTTTRGGTGTTCTGTCTACATGGCTTTGTGATCCYTGGGTGTTTATATGATATTTACCCTGGTGTGGGAAGGTATTCACAAGGTTCTATGGTGACGTTTGGTACGGGTTGGGAACATGCCTCAAATTCTTCTCGCTGAAGACGACAATGATATGCGTCGTTTTTTGGCAAAAGCACTACAAACGGCTGGTTATGATGTYGTGTCGTTTGACAATGGTTTAAGCGCTTATCAGCGGATGAGAGAGCAGCCRTTTCATCTTCTTTTGACTGAYATMGTCATGCCGGAAATGGATGGAATTGAGCTTGCCAGAAGAGCAACGGAACTTGATCCTGATTTAAAGGTCATGTTTATTACCGGTTTTGCAGCTGTTGCTCTTAATCCGGATTCCGAAGCTCCCAAAGATGCGAAAGTGCTCTCAAAACCATTTCACTTGCGTGAACTGGTTGATGAAGTCGGAAAGCTGCTTGAAGCAGCCTGATCTGCATTTTCAAGCATGTGGAACAGTTATAGCAAGGACTAAATAGTCCTTGCTATAACTGTTGAATCCCGCTACATCGCTTCGCACCGCAAAAGGATTTCCGTCCTTCAGGATGGGCGTATAGCTCAGCGGGAGAGCACTTCGGTGACATCGAAGGGGTCACAGGTTCAATCCCTGTTACGCCCACCATCCTTTTTCAGAATATTCCAAAATTCCGATTGGTCCGGTGCATAGCAGAAAATCTGTGAGCGGTTGACCAGAAAATTCTGAATTTGGTAACTGAAACTTTCCAATCAATTTGGTGACAGTTTTGTAACCGGTATTTTGCTCCATAGGACATTGAGCAATTGATACCTGGGTGAAACAGATTTTTCATTGGAGCGGATCTTCAAATGCAGTATCTGATAATTCAACTTCAATGGATTTGGCGCGATGTTTTTCTATTTGTCAAAAATGCTCTATTTTCTGATTCACCCCACAAATTTGATGTTGTTGGGGATTGTTCTTGGTATTTTTGCCCTCAAATTAAAACTGTTGATACCAGCCAAATCCATTTTTGCGATTACGTTGTTTGGCACCTTGTTCGTAACATTGGTCCCTGCCGGGGATATTATGAAACGACATCTGGAAAACAGATTTCCCTCTTTTCATGTCATGCCACCACATGTTGATGGCGTGATCGTTCTTGGAGGTTCGGTAAATCCGATTTTGTCGCACGACAGACGAAAGCTTGCGCTCCAGGGCAATATCGAGAGGCTTTTTGAGTTTTCGAATTTTGCCAAAAAGTACCCCGGAGCCAGGGTGGTTTTTACGGGAGGGTCGGGTTCTCTGGCTGATACTGAATTAAAAGAAGCGCATTTTGCTGAAGAAGCAATGATCGCACTGGGTATTGAGCCCGGGCGTGTGATCTATGAAGATCAATCCAGAAACACGGTTGAGAATGCTCTGCTCTCAAAAAAATTATTGGAACCAGAAGAAAAGGAAATTTGGATTCTCATTACTTCAGCAGCACATATGCCGCGCGCGATGGGAGTATTCCGAAAAATCGGGTGGAACATGATTGCCTGGCCGGTTGATTACACTCAAAAACGACAGGAAGATTTTTCGGTATCATTTAACTTTGCCAGAAATGCAGGCCGTCTCGCAAGTGCGTTGCATGAAGTTGTAGGTCTTTTGGTGTATTATCTAACAGGCAAAACGTCCGAACTTTATCCATCAGCCTGATTGTTTGTAATCAGGCAAATATTATAACTGCTTTTCACAATTTGATCTTTGTACTAGTCTTTCCAAAAAATGGATGGATGCGTTACAATGGATCTGGTTAAAATTATACTTTCACTATCGCTGGCCTTTATTATGTTTACGCTGGGGCTGGGTCTTAAAGTCGAAGACTTCAAGCGCGTTTTACAAAAGCCGTTTTCGTTTTTTATTGGTGCTGTCAACCAGGTGGTTCTATTACCATTTGTAGCGCTTGCACTCGCCATAATTTTTCAGTTGCCTCCTGAGTTGGCTGTCGGCTTCATGATCTTGTCATTTTGCCCGGGTGGCGTGACAACCAACATTCTCACAAAACTGGCAAAAGGCGATGTTGCTCTATCGGTGTCTCTGACAGGCGTCGTGAGTTTGATCAGCATGATTACAGTGCCGATACTGGTAATTATGTCCGTCAGTTATTTTATGGGTACACAGGGACCGGACTTAAATATAACCAGTCTTGCAGGTGCAATGTTCCTGATTACAACTGTTCCAGTGGGAATTGGCGTTGCAATTAGATATTTTTCACCTGAATTTTCGACACGTCTAAACCCGGTACTCTCAAAATTTGCGGTTGGTTTGTTTGTAATCATTATTCTTGGTGCTCTGTACAAGTACCGCAATGAATTTATTGACAACATCCCGGTTCTGGGGCCGGCTTTGATTGCTCTCAATATAATATTGTTGGCTTTGGGTGCAACTCTTTCCCGTCTGACCGGTTTAACGTGGGCTGAAACAAAGACAATCGCCATAGAAACAGGAATTCAAAATGGAACGCTCGGAATTACAGTTGGCGCTCTGATTGCCGGTAGTAACGAAGGGCTTTCTTCCTTTGCAATGCCATCGGCTGTCTATGGAATTACCATGTACCTTGTGACTGTCCCCTTCATATTTTGGGCGCGCAAGGATCGAAAGTGATCGAGATATTGGATAATCGGGTGGATTCTTTCGATCTTCGAGATTCTGTCGTTTGAGTGCATAAATCTATCTGTGTTTGAAATTGGCGGATCAATTTTTGATGGCAGAGCTTTTGGGGGTAAGCATGCAATTACTGATTGCTGGTGGGTTTGCAAATGGCGGACAAACAATTCAGGAAGATGAATGGGTTGTTTACTCATACGATAAAAAACATAATAAACTGAAGGAAAGCAAAGACTTCAACATTTCAACAGGCCCCGCTCTTGTTTTTGTCGCAGATGGCTCCGGTGGAGAAGACGGGTCAAATTTTATTAGCCAAACCATTGTCGAACAAGGGCCTCTTTCGTTCCAAATTCCGGTTGCAGATCCAAAGAAGGCGTTTGAGGACGCCCTGGACACTATAAATTCTTCAGTTTCAGACAAAAAGAAAGAAGATCCCCGGCTCTCTAAAACGACTGCAACTTTTGTTGGAGGATATTTCCATTCGGATGGGTTACAGCTGGCTTCAGTGGGTAATTGTCATGTGTACCGATTTCGAGATAGGGAAATTCATCAAATCGGACATGAGCATCGATACGATGCTGAGCTCGATTTAGCCGCGATACAATCGGATCACCCGGATGCCTGGACACAGGTATTGGGCAGCGATCAACGCCTGGCTATGGGGTCGGCGATCACCGGAGATCCAGTTCGACATTGGCAAAATGAGTTGAAGACTGTTGAGACAGGTGACATTTATCTGTTTGTAACGGATGGGATTGATCTACTTTCAAGCGAGCACCTCAGACGCATGGTGCCGTCATTGGGAGAGAAAAATGTTGCGAATGTGATCGCTGGATTGCTTGATGCGATAGATCACCATGGCAGGGTGTTACATAACAATTTGCATGACAGTGTTTCTATCGTTTGTGTTCGTGTCCAAGAAGTTGACGCGCAAATCGGCAATGGCGCCGAAACAGCGGCTCGGAAATCTGTCAATATTGCAGCGGAAAGACGGGCATTTCCCTGGCTTAGTTTTGTCGGAGGTATAACGGCAGGATTGATATTGATTTTTATTCTGGCATGGACACTGGGCCTCGATATGTCCTATTTGAGCGGAATTTAATCCCTGGTTAAGTCTGTCTGACATTTGAAACCGGTTTCCACTGGTTCTTAACAACTTTTGCAGTTGGCAAAGTTATATTTAAGATCAAACAGGTGAGGCGTTATGCGGAAGATTCGAAATCTTGTGGCGAAAATTCGGACCAATGCTCAGGTCATGCTCGGCAGTCTGGCCATTGGGGCGGTGCTTGCAGGCATTACAGTGTTTGGACTTAAACCTGAATTGATATTTTATGACGCGCCGTTTGATAAAATTCTGCATTTTGGTGCATTCTTTGTATTGGCAATAGCTGTTGGGGCTGTAACCGGAAAATTTCGCGCGGCATTTCTGTTTTCTTTGGCGGCTGGAACCGGGCTGGAAATAGCGCAAATGTTTGTACCCGGGCGTACCGCAGCAATCGATGATGTTGTTGCAAACGGTATTGGGGCATTATGCGCCTGGCT
Organism: Cohaesibacteraceae bacterium; assembly: GCA_016764535.1. GTDB lineage: Bacteria > Pseudomonadota > Alphaproteobacteria > Rhizobiales > Cohaesibacteraceae > JAESRR01. Next base: position 6,856 of record JAESRR010000100.1, read on the forward strand.
GTTGATGCGTTGGCTGGAAAACAGGCAGGCGGCAGCGCGGGAAATCTATGCCCAGTCTACCCACATATCCCGTAACTCCTATTGACATAGCCCAGGGCAATTT
>JAESRR010000101.1 GCA_016764535.1 Cohaesibacteraceae bacterium
GGCGTTGGTACGATTCCTGTCGAAATTACCGAGAGCCAATGCCCGCTATATTTTCGATCAAAGGAACTTCTTACAGATTCCGGAGGTGGCGGCCGATGGCGTGGTGGTCTGGGACAACGCATAGAAATAGCCAATACCGAACAGGCACCTTTCACCATTGCTGCCGCCACATTTGATCGAATAAAAAATCCGGCAAAGGGTAGGTCTGGTGGTGAACCAGGTAAACCAGGGCGTGCCTGTCTTGGATCGGGAAGCATAATTAAAGACAAGGGAACCCATGTGGTTCCAACAGGAGACAGTTTGATCGTGGAGCTGCCGGGCGGTGGTGGTTTTGGAAATCCTGCATTACGCGAAGCGGCTGCTCATCAAAATGATATTACTGCGGGATACGTCTCGGATGATATTAAGTCCGGTTCCAAAATTATATTCAGTTCTCAAGAGAAAGGTTAGGACATGGCCCAGCGTATAATGACAGTTCAGGGTAAAACCAGTCCGCGTATCGGTGAACGGGTTAAATCCTTCCGCAAGGATAAAGGCCTTTCTCTCAGCGAAGTCTCTCGTCAAAGCAATATTTCAGAAGCGACTTTGTCTCGCATCGAGAATGAACAAACCCTTGTTAGTGCGGCCAATCTGTACATTTTATCGCAAGTGCTGGACGTTGATATCACGGCCTTTTTTGAGGATGCCAGCAAGCCAATTCGTAACGGTGTTCGCAGTATCGCTCGCAAAAACCAGGGAATTGAACTGGAAACCGCACGCTACAAGGCACAGGTCCTTTGTACAGATCTTTCCAGTAAAAAGATGCACCCGGCAATTGATACCATAGCTGCCCGAACCCTGGATGACGCGGGAGGTTACAATGCACATCCGGGGGAAGAATATCTTTATGTGCTAAAGGGCAAGCTGATATTGTATTCCGAGCATTACGCGCCGCTATTGCTGGACGAAACAGACTCAATTTACTTTGACGGCACCATGGGACATGCCTATGTGAGTGGAAGTTCAATACCTGCGCAAATTCTCGTCATAACAACAACAGATTTAGCCGGTTTGGACGACAAAAATGGCTGATCAATTATCTCATATTACATCAATAACAATTGATCGCGATGCCAGGGTCGTATTTGAATATATGCGAAACCCGGAAAATCTCCAAAATTGGTCATTTGGAACCTGGGAAACCGATATTTCGCCGGATGGCCTGATTTGCGGCAAAAGTTTGTTTGACGGCTCAAACGCATGGGTCCGTATTAGCGCTGACAATGAAAGTCTGGTTGTTGATTATCACATTGGTCAAACACCCCAAAACCTGGTGCCAAGAATAATGGTGAAGGTCGTTCCAGGTTCTCATTTGGGATTTGCATCACAGCAGTCGGTTCTCACTTTCATTGCATGGCGCGCTTGCGATATGGACGATTTACGTTGGCGAAAACTTACAGCAAGCCATGAATTCGAAATTGTACTTTTGAAGTCCCTGATAGAAAATTCCAATTAATGCCCGGAGGTGTTCCTATGTCTCAACCTGATACCAACAGGGATGAAATCGCGTCGGCACAAATTGTCCTGCCATCCAATGATGTGCGTGATGATCTGCCGTTTTTCACCAAAGTACTTGGATTTAGACTGGATGAAATTTATCCGGCGGATGATCCGGTCATGGTTGCAATGTCCGGTCACGGAGTATCTGTTCGTCTCGAAAAGGGCGCAAATGTTCCACCTGGTATATTGCGTCTGGCTTGTCATRATCCGGATAATTTTGCCAATGGTGCGCGKGTTTTGCATGCCCCCAACGGTACYARAATTGAAATTGTTGAAGCCAATCCACCTCTCGTAATTCCTCCMACCGAGCATTCATTTATTGTTCGTCCGATGATCGATGCTGATCCCTGGGTRATAGGGCGTGCCGGAATGCATTACAGGGATCTTGTGCCAGGCAGGYTGGGGGGAAGTATCATTGCTTCTCACATTCGTATTATGGATGCCGGGCCGGTTCCTGATATGGTGCACTATCATACTGTCGGGTTTCAGTTGATTTTTTGCTATCGTGGCTGGGTTCGYCTTGTTTATGAAGACCAGGGTGAACCGTTYATYCTGAATGCCGGCGATTGTGTCATTCAACCCCCTCAAATAAGACACAGAGTGCTGGAAGCATCGGGAAATCTGGAAGTCATTGAAATAGGTGTTCCAGCTGATCACGTTACAACTATCGATCACGCAATGGAGCTTCCCACCGATGTGCTTGACCCGGAACGTGATTTTGACGGTCAGCGCTTTATTCGACATCAGTTGAAAGACGCTGCCTGGATYGAGCATCGCCTGAAGGGATTTGAANGTYGGKRCACCGGCATCGGCGGCGCGACTGATGGTGTGGCCAATGTTCAGGTTGCCAGAGTTAAATCAGCACCAAATGGTGAAGTTACAAGTCATTCGTCAGACATTCTATTTTCGTTCGTCATGGAAGGCTTTGTGACATTGTCTTGCGAGGATGGAAAATCTCATCAGCTTAAGGCGGGAGATGCATATGTCGTTCCACCGCTTGTCAAAACTGCCTTTGGTAATGCGTCGGATGATTTGGAAATACTGGAAGTCTCCTTGCCGGGAAGTTTTGAAACCAAACATCATGAGCGCGCGCTTTAGCGCTGTCCGAGGAAAATTTTATGAACCGTAAAGATATCATGATGCTGGATCGGGATGATCCGCTTGCCCATTGCCGCGATTTATTTGTCCGCAATGAAGGACAGATCTATCTGGACGCCAATTCGATGGGAGCCATGCCTAAAACAGTGCCCGGCCGAATGGCAGATTTTTTTCAGAAGGGTTGGGTCGAAAAACGCCGGCAGGGATGGAATGCGTTTGAATGGCTGCAACGTCCCAATCAGATTGGCGATGCAATCGCACGCCTTGTAGGTGCAGGACCTGGCGAATGTCTGGCCTTTGATAATACGACACTCAACCTGTACAAACTTATCGGTTATGCGCTCAAACTTCGTCCCGATCGCAATGTAATTTTGACGGAGCGTAGTAATTTTCCGACAGATCTTTATGTCGTTCAGGGTTTGGAAGAACGCAGTAGCGGCGGCCTTGTGGTGCGCTATGTGGAAGAAGGCACAGACATCCTGGATGCAATCGGCGATGACGTTGCAGTTGTATATCTAACGCATGTTGATTATCGCTCCAGTCGCCGTCGTGATATGGCAACGATCAACGAAAAAGCAAAAAATTCCGGGGCATTGACGCTGTGGGATCTGTCTCATTCAGCCGGGGCTGTGCCCGTTGATCTCAACGGTTCCGGTACAGATTTTGCCGTGGGTTGTGGTTACAAATATCTGTCTGGTGGTCCTGGAGGACCTGCCTGGCTTTATGTAAATAAAAAACATCACGATGCAGGCTGGCCGACAATTTGTGGCTGGATTGGACATCAGGATTATTTTGCATTTGCCGAGGAATACGCACCTGGAAAAGGTGTCGATCGTCATATGACCGGGACGCCGCAGGTGATAGCCAACGAAATATTCTGGTGTGCAGCTGAAATCTGGAACAATGTCGATCCGGCGGATGTTGCCGCCAAACATAGATCACTTGGCGAAGTAGTTATTTCCATGATCGATGAAACCTGTAGCCAATATGGAGCCGAAATTGTTTCTCCGCGAAATTATGATGAACGCGGCGGGCATATTTGCATTCGGGTACCCGGTGGCGGGCATGTCGTGGAAGCATTACTCGATCGTGGAGTGGTTTCTTCGTTCCGCAAACCTGATGCGATCCGGTTTGGCTTGTCCGCTCTGGCCCATTCGCATGCAGATATGGTGGAAGTTGTGGACCGGCTCCGGGACATTCTCGCAACAGAAGCCTGGAAAGACCAAAAATACCAGACAGTTAGCGTGTAGTAGAAAATGGTTTGGAGTTTGACAGGCACAACAAAAACGCGCCCAAAGCGCATTTTTGCTACCCTGAAAATCCAAGTCTGGCAGAAAAATCGGATGCGGCATCAACAAGACATGCAAGATAGGCTGTGTGGTTTTTGATGCCGTCTTCTTTTGGGGCCACAAGACACAAGGTTGCGATACAGGATCTATCAGCCTGATATACTGGTACAGCGAAACATCGGGTGAATGTGTCCACTTCACTGGTAAACGTAAAATATCCGTCGCTGGAAGCTTGCCGAACTTCCTGGATGTATTGACCTGTGTCCATTGGTGTGCCGTTTGGTAATGTGAAATCTTCGGGGGGGATGAAATCGATAATTTCCCGATCGGTCAAATGTTGAAGCAGTAACCGTCCCGATGCTGTCCAGGGTACCGGTACAGATTCACCAACATTCGACGAAATCCGGAAGGCGCGGATTCCCTCACACATTGCTGCAACAGTGTATTTGTTACCATCCAACATACACATTTGAGCAGTTTCACGTGTTTCCTGGGCTATGCGCTCAAGAAAATCATGGCAGTCGCGCATGAGATCAACTTGTTCGGCGTAAGCAGTGCCGAGAAAATACAATTTCCGACCCAAAAAAATTTGTCCGGAACTTCCGACATATTCGACAATACCATGACGAAGCAGAAGATTTATAAGCTCATATACAGAAGATCTTGGTGCGTTGATTTCTTTGGCAATTTCATTTGGCTTCAGTGGTTTTCGCCTTTGACGTAGATGATCCAGAATTTCGAACGCCCGATCAAGCCCCCGGGTACGACGCGTATCGGCCGTTGTGGTATCGCTCATGATCAGCTCGCCCTGTCCGTTGAATTTGCATGTGTCGCAATAGCAGTTTTTCGTTCAACATATTTCCCAAAAAGCTCAATAGCAAAATTGATGGAAAAGTAAATGAAGCCTGCAAGAAAATAGAACGGAAGGCTCATGAATGTTCGTGAAATTATCTCCTGGGTTCGTAACAATAGTTCTGCAACACCGATAATTGAGAGCAGGGTAGAGGCTTTTACCATTTCAGCGGCAGTGTTGACCCAATTGGGCAACATTTGTCTTAGTGCCTGTGGCCAAAGCACTTTTCTGAATGTCTGAAAAAAAGTCAGCCCCAAAGCAGTAGATGCTTCTGCCTGTCCTTTTGGAATTGTTTGCAAGGCGCCGCGAACAGTTTCTCCCACGTGAGAACTGCAAAATACTGTAAGGGCGAATATGCCGGCCTGGAATGCAGTCAGGCTGAGACCAACAAAATCCAGAATATAAAAACTCGCGAGGATAAGTACAAGAACCGGCGTGCCGCGTATAAAGTCGGTATAGATTCTGACAGGCCAGCGTACTAATCGTCTTCCATAAGTCAGAGCCAGACCAACTCCAATGCCAAGAATAGTCCCAAACACAATGGACAGGGTTGAGATCGCCAGCGTTGTTCCAATACCTTTGAGTATGGGATATCGGGCCAGCCACAAAAGGTGCGCGAATTTTTGAAACGACTTTTGTTGGGTCGTGAACAAGTCAATCAGACTATCAAGAAAGGGAATGTATTCCATAACGCTCATCGGGACTCCGACAAACGGCTTTCAAGCTTACGCATGATTGCGGCGAGGAATGTACAGGTTGCCACATACATAAAGCTGACGACGATCCATGTTTCGATAACCCTGAATGTTTCGACGTTGATTTTACGCGCCTGAAACGTCAGCTCGGGTATGGCAATCGCCGCAGCAAGGGACGTATCCTTGAACAGGGATATAAAAGTTGAACCAAGAACAGGTAGTATGTTGCGGAACATTATTGGAGTTGTGATCAGCAGTTTGATCCTAAATTCAGACAGTCCAATTGCCAGCCCGGCCTCACGCAAGCCTGGTGGAATTGCAATCAGCCCGGATCGGAATACTTCTGCGAGGTAAGCTCCGGAATACAAAGCCAGTGTCGCAACAAAAGACTCGATTTTCCCGAGCTTTATCCCCATTTGAGGCATGGCAAAATATGTAAACAGGATCAACACGAGAATGGGTGTATTACGAATTATGGTCACATAGATCGATGCAGGAGATCGATATCGTCTTGTTTTGGATACAAGGCAATAAGCCGTGATCAATCCAAGAAAGCAGCCGATCAGAATTGCTACAAATGCCAATCCCAGACTAAGGCCCAGTCCATACAACAAATCATCGAAATTTCGCCAGATTGCCGAGAAATTTAGCGTGCCACTCATTCGTAAACTCCCCGGCAAAGCCCGGTCAATAAATCAGGAAGGAGGTGCAGTGGACGGGAGGAAATAACGCCACAACACCTCCTGCCAGTGTTACTTATATTCGACCGGGAAGCCGATCTTCGGCGGAGCCAGTTTTACTCCGAACCACTTTTCGTATGATGCAGAGTAGAAATCAAACCCAACGCCTGTCATGCCTTCGTGCAACGCAGTGTTGACAAAATTGTGCCAGATCGGATCACCCTGTGCAATTGCGCAGGAATAGCTCTGCGGGTTCCAGCCATAGCCGGAATCCCTGAACTGTCCCGAATTACGGGTCATGAACCAGGCAAGTGAAGATTGATCTGTAGCAACTGCGTCCGCGCGGTCAGCACCAAGCGCCTGGTAAATCAGATCTTGGCTTTCATACTGATCGACATTTGCATCAGGCAATGCAGCATGCACCATATCCTCGGCATACACATTTTGCAGAACAGCGATGGTAATGTCCGAGCCAGCCTCTTTCAGCGCTGCATGATCGGCATATTTGCTATCGGCACGCATCATCAGGCCAACACCTTCCCGATAATATGGAATTGTGAAAGCGACCTGCTGAGCGCGTTCACCCGTAACAGTCATAAACTGACAGGTAAGATCAACTTTGCCGGTTTTGATGTTGGGAATACGGGCGTCGGAAGACTGGTTGACGTATTCAATCTTGTCCGGATCACCAAACAATGCGTTGGCTACGATGCGCCCCATGTCGACATCAAATCCCTGCA
>JAESRR010000102.1 GCA_016764535.1 Cohaesibacteraceae bacterium
TTTCTCCCTGACATAGTGTAACCGTGATGGAATGGCCCCATCTTTTGATGATGACCGGTATAAACCTATTTGTGATCCTTCAACTGGGTCACTTTTTCAAAAGATTTGGGATATTCTCCATGTAGTGTCACACCCAAACCAAGAACTGTTCTGTTTGCATAGGCAAAATAGGCAACTATCTGGTTGATTTCCAATATTTCGCCGTCGTCATAGTCTGCTTTCCGCAGCTCATCGATATGTGTTTCACAAATCGATGATGGATCCATTGCCAGTATACCTGCGTAATTTAGCGCGCAAACCTGCTTTTGATCAAAGGCGTCTTCCAAACGATTGTTGATCAATGCATCGCGCAGATCAAAGGTGCGTCCATCATCGCCAATTAGATAGCGCATGTCGTCTGTATGATGCTGGACGCAATATGCGCATCCGGCAAGAGAACTGACATAAACGCCAATAGCCTCGGCAAACCATCTCGGAATTGTGTTTTTTGCATGCATCAGCACATGCTTGAACAGACTTGTATGTCCCTCAAGTGCATGGGGCCGGAGGCTATGTGCCCGGATTATGCTGGCGACTTTGCCATTGGGGCGCTTGAATGCCTTGTAAACTGATTCCAGTCTGCCGGTGGCGTCTTCTTCCGRAACGGTCTTGATCCAGACCATGCCTGTCTCCCCTCAAGCCGGAGCATTACGGGTATGCTCCAATTATATATAGTCTGGATATAAGCAGAGTTATCGGTCTTTGTAAAATGATTGGGAATACAATGTGTAAATCACCGGATCAAGGGGATTTGATTTATGGAATTAACGCTCGGCAACAGCGATGGGAAAAGAAATTTCGGTGTAGCTGGAAATTGACTTCTGTTTGATTTGATCGACTTTATCCCGGGCTGCCTGGTCAGGATCATGCCAGCGTAAATCAAGCCATTTTCGATCCTCTCCAATTCGGGTTAGCTGGTCAATCAATGCTCTTGTTATGCCCGAGCCGCGTACCTTGTGATCCACATAAATGATTTCAACATATCCCCTTCGCATACCTGAAATGGCTTCCGGTAGATCGAAAAATAGTGCAAATCCGGATAACACGCCTTCAATCGTAGCGCCAAGTACTTCAGCGGATGTGTCGGTCAACAGTTTTTCTGAATAGTAAATATCCGGGTTCCGTGGTGCCCCCCGTTTCACATCCTGAGCATGGGCTGCAATCAACGGCGCCAGATCGGCGGCCATATCCAGTGTGACAGTGTGAATAACAATTGCGCTCATGTGATTTTTTCGCGTTTTGAGGCGTTCTGTAAAAGTGAACAGATTGCCGATTTGTGACTAATTAAAGACAGCATGCCCTGGCTTTTGCAAAAAGCGAATAGTGCGACTGAAATTTTCCCCAACCATCAAAATGAATGTAAGCTGAATATAAAACTCATGCATGGTTCACAATGTTGGTAGTAGCCTGATTGGAATAATCAGTATTTTGCGGGCCATGGCCGGAGGATGACATGATTTCCCCTAAATTGATGACTGCAGCGATTGTTGCGATCGGGCTTACGTCCGGGTCGGTTGCCGAAGCTTCAACATTCTACAAATCGGGTAGTTATGTATCTACAAGCGGGTATTCAACCACTACAAAAAGTAAATCCAGCAGGTCTGTAAAACCACGTTACAGGAATGTCTGTCGCTGGGAAAAAAAGAAGATTTACGACAGTTATACCAATTCATATTATTGGAAAAAAATCAAAGTCTGTAAAAAAGTACGCTTGTAACGGGCAATTCCCGATTTGGATTTTTGACAAATATCTGTTGAGTTTATTCTGATCATGCCAAAATTGGATTGAATTTTATCCATTCCATATCATATTCCATTTGGAAATGTTTTGGTCAGCTCTGTCTGGCATTTGTTTTGGAATAAACCATGTTTATTTTTCTTCTTGACGAAGTAAAGAAATCTCCTCTGGCATTTATGACTATTGGAATCGCTTTCCTTTCATTCTTTTTTGTTGCATTTCCCCAAATTGATTTGATCGTGAGCGGATGGTTTTATGATGGACAACCGGATTTTTGGGCACGTCAAAATAATTTTCTACGTCGTGTACGATATCTGGGCATTACGGCTTCCAGGCTGATTATTATTTTGTTGGTCCTTTTTATGTTTTTGCGGTTGATATTTAACACCTTCAAAAAAATACTCCCAATTCAAAAAGTGATGTTTCTGCTCGTTTCCTGTGCCATAGGGCCTGGCCTGATCGTGAACGTTTTGCTTAAATCCAACTGGGGACGGGCCCGGCCGATCCAGACTGATATTTTTGGTGGAGTTTGGCCATATTCCGATGTCTGGGTCATTGTCGATCATTGCGAGACAAATTGTTCCTTTGTTTCGGGTGAAGGTGCCGTCTCCATCTGGATGCTTGGAGTTGCATTTCTGGTTCCCCTGATCTGGCGAAAAGCGGCCCTGGTGTTTTTACTGGCCTTTGCAGTGCTAATGTCGGGGAACCGGATTGCTTTTGGCGGGCATTATCTTAGTGATATTTTGCTTTCGTGGGCGATTGTTGGCTGGACAATGTTGCTGTGCCGACACTGGATGCGATCGAATAAAATTGCGTGGACCAAACACGATTACCTTGAAAATTGTTTCGATAATGCGGGGAACAGGCTTTGCAGCATTTTTGGAAAGACCATTCGCCGATAGTATCGATCCCTGGGTGTCCAGCAATTGCCCTGTTATTTCATATTTTTTGACATTCAAAAATTCTTGCACGCCTCCCAGTACAGCCTATAGTGCCGCGAAATCTTTTATAATTGTGACAGGAACCCTGCGGGACTGTTCCTTCCAACAAGCGGATGACTATGCATGGTAAACAAGGCTGACATCAAAAAAGTCGTACTGGCCTATTCAGGTGGCCTTGATACCTCGATCATATTGAAATGGTTGCAAACCGAATATGATTGTGAGGTTATTACTTTCACGGCTGATCTGGGACAGGGTGAAGAACTCGAACCGGCTCGTAAAAAAGCTGAAATGATGGGTATCAAACAAATCTTCATCGAAGATGTACGTGAAGAATTTGTTCGGGATTTTGTTTTTCCGATGTTCCGTGCGAATGCTCTTTATGAAGGTGTCTATTTGCTGGGTACTTCCATAGCCCGCCCTCTTATTTCCAAACGCCTTATTGAAATTGCCAAAGAAGTCGGAGCGGACGCCGTCGCGCATGGCGCCACAGGCAAAGGCAATGATCAGGTCAGGTTTGAACTGGCTGCACGGGCTCTCAACCCCGACATTCATGTTATTGCACCGTGGCGCGAATGGGATTTGACATCACGAACGCGCCTCATTGAATTTGCTGAACAAAACCAGATCCCGATTGCGCGGGATAAACGGGGTGAAGCACCTTTCTCTGTTGATGCAAATCTTTTGCATACTTCCTCTGAAGGAAAAGTGCTGGAAGATCCGGCTGTTGAAGCTCCGGATTATGTTTACTCGCGTACCGTATCACCTGAAGAAGCTCCGGATAAAGCAACAATCATAGAAGTTGGATTTGAAAAAGGTGACGCTGTTTCCATAGATGGAAAGGTAATGTCACCGGCTTCGATCCTCACCAGATTGAATGAGTTGGGCGGAGCAAACGGTATTGGCCGGCTGGATCTGGTTGAAAACCGGTTTGTCGGGATGAAATCCCGCGGGATTTATGAAACTCCCGGCGGCACAATCCTGTTGACGGCGCATCGGGGCATAGAAAGCATCACGCTTGATGGCGGCTCTGCACATCTCAAGGACAGCATTATGCCAAGATATGCCGAGTTGATTTATAACGGATTTTGGTATTCACCCGAGCGTGAAATGTTGCAGGCGATGATCGACAAATCGCAGGAATATGTATCGGGTACAGTGCGTTTGAAACTCTACAAAGGTAATGTGGATGTCGTCGCGCGTAATTCACAATATTCGCTGTATTCGGAGGATCTTGTCACCTTTGAAGAGGGTGCAATTGATTATGATCATCATGATGCGGCTGGTTTCATTGAGCTCAATGTTTTGCGTCTGCGGACAATTGCGTATCGCAACAGAAAATAATTCGGAGTTATAATTTTGGAAACTGGCGGGACAATCCCGCCAGTTTCGTTTGTATACGGGGACAATATTTGTGATTGAAAAAACGTATCAGCAAGACGATTGTTACTCGAGCGCAATTTATTCCGATTGTCAGCAATATCGCTACAAACTTACCAGAACCTGGGATGATAACGGCAAGCGTATTCTGTTTATTATGCTCAACCCTTCCAAAGCCACCGAACTAAAAAATGACCCAACTGTTGAACGCTGTGAGCGACGCGCGCGAGCATTGGGATATGGTGCTTTTCGGGTTACCAACATTTTTGCCTGGCGTGCAACCGATCCAAAAGATATGCGCGCAGCGGCAGATCCAACCGGGCTGGATAATGATGAGGCAATCAGGGAAAGTTGCAACTGGGCCGATGACGTTTTGTGTGCCTGGGGTACACATGGAGCCCATCTCGATCGAGGTCGGAAAATTGTGGAGTTGCTGAAGGGATTGTCGATCAACCCCATGCATTTGGGTTTAAGCAAGGAAGGCCACCCAAAACATCCGCTTTACATAGCTTATGCGCAATTGCCACAAAGCTGGTGGTCCGGGAATGACGCTGTTTTGGGTTAAAAAGACGGCTTATTGCGCTAAATTGCCTCAAAAAGCGGTTTTAAGGCACCTGTTCTTAACCGACACTGCAATACACTCAAGAAAAGCATGGTGTTTTTTTTGAAATGCTCTAAGAAAGCAGAAAAATCCAAACATTGTTTCAGCCATTTGCCATGCGCAGGCCTGAACGCGAACATAAGTGAACATCCGATATGACTACCGCTTTGCGCAATATTGCGATCATTGCACACGTTGACCACGGCAAAACTACGCTTATTGATGTGCTTTTGAAAGAGTCCGGTATGTTCCGGGATAATCAAAAGACCGGCGAGCGGATGATGGATTCCGATGACATCGAGCGGGAGCGTGGCATTACAATTCTTGCCAAGGTTACTTCTCTTGTCTGGAAAGATGTCCGCATCAATATCGTTGATACACCAGGTCACGCGGATTTCGGTGGTGAAGTCGAGCGTATTCTTCACATGGTCGATGGTGTTATCGTACTTGTGGATGCTTCTGAAGGCCCGATGCCACAAACCAAATTTGTGGTTTCCAAGGCGCTTAAAATGGGTCTGAAACCCATTGTCGCAATCAACAAAATTGACAAGCATGACCAGCGTGCCGATGAAGTTCTGGATGAAGTTTTTGATTTGTTTGCAAATCTGGATGCCAATGAAGATCAACTTGATTTTCCGGTTCTTTATGGTTCTGCAAAACAGGGCTGGATGTCACTCAGTTCAGATGGCAGTTCCAAAGATGGTATGGACGCGCTTTTTGATATGGTGCTCGATCGCGTTGAAGCTCCAAAAGTTGAAGAAGGTGAATTCCGGATGTTGGCGACAACAATCCAGTCTGACAACTTCCTTGGGCGAATTCTTTCAGGTCTTGTTGTATCGGGTTCAATTGAACCCAATATGCCGATCAAGGTTTTGTCCCGCGATGGCAAGGTAATTGAAACCGGTCGTGTATCGAAGGTGCTGGCATTTCGTGGTCTTGAACGCACACCGATTGACAAGGCAGAAGCCGGGGACATTGTTTCCATTGCCGGCCTGCAAAAGGCAACCGTAGCTGATACGCTCTGTGCGCCATCGGTAAAAATTCCTCTTGATGCACAGCCGATTGATCCTCCGACTCTCTCAATGACTTTTCGCGTCAATTCCAGTCCATTTGCCGGAACCGAGGGCAGCAAGGTTCAAAGTCGCGTAATTCGTGAACGTTTGTTCTCGGAAGCACAGGGAAATGTTGCACTTAAAGTTCAAGAAGCTGAAGACGCTGATGCGTTTGTGGTTTCCGGGCGTGGTGAATTGATGCTTTCCGTTCTTATTGAAAAAATGCGCCGTGAAGGTTTTGAACTTGGTGTTGGTCGACCCAAAGTAGTGTTCCGCACGAATGAAAATGGTCAGCGCCTCGAACCTGTTGAAGAGATCACAATTGATGTTGATGAAGAATATTCCGGTGCCGTTGTGCAAAAAATTACGGAACGCAAGGGTGAATTACTTGATATGCGCGCATCCGGCGTTGGTCGTACACGTCTGATGTTCCACGCCCCAACACGGGGTTTGATTGGTTATCAGTCTGAATTGATGTCTGATACCCGGGGTACTGCTATTTTCAACCGGGTATTTCATGAATACGCTCCCTATAAGGGCGATATTGCAATGCGTCATACCGGTGTGTTGATATCCAATGGCGTGGGCAACGCGGTCGCATTTGCGCTTTGGAATCTGGAAGACCGGGGTCCAATGATGGTTGAGCCTGGAACAAAGATCTATCGCGGAATGATCGTTGGCGAACATACCCGTGGCAATGATTTGGAAGTTAATGTTCTAAAGGGTAAAACGCTGACAAATATGCGCTCTTCGGGCAAGGATGATGCCGTCAAGTTGACGACGCCGATGAAAATGAGCCTTGAAGCTGCGTTAAGCTATATTTCGGATGAAGAGCTGGTTGAAGTTACGCCTAAATCCATTCGCTTGCGCAAAATGATTCTCGATCCGATTGAACGGAAACGCGCGATGCGTGCAAAAGCCAGCTAGTACAGTTTAAAACTGGAAAATTTATATGCCCGGTCAATGTATAGTTTGGCCGGGCATTTTTATTCGATCATTTTTGACGAACGATTTGTAGCTCCAGCCGTTTTAGAGCCCGCAACATGCGGTTTGTTTGCATAACCGGCCCCAGCGCCATTTTTAAAGTAAGCGACACCATCAAGGCCAAACTGCCGGGAATCCCCCAGCGTATGGCACCAAG
>JAESRR010000103.1 GCA_016764535.1 Cohaesibacteraceae bacterium
GCGTCTTGACTGGAAAGAGAACCTGATTGCAACTGTCAATGACCGCGTATCGCGAGCGCCCGTCGTTGCGCCAGGTCCTGATACCTGGTCTGGTTTGTCAAAAGATACAGATGTATATCGGCCTGTAAATCTTGTTGGCCACTATATTCATGAAGCCGAAATTCATGTCTATTTCCCATTGATGAGCCCCGCTGGTGGACCATTGGGAGGGCAGGGATATTTCATTATGACGCCTTTTGTCAGCGTTGACGGGTGGTCAGTGTTTGTCAATCGGGGGTTTGTCCCTAATCATCTTAAAGATCACGCAACGCGGCTGCAAACTCTTGTCGGAGGGGAAATTACTATCTCAGGGCTCATGAGGTTTTCGGAACCGAAAAATTTTGCGACGCCGGATGCCAATACCCAAAAGAATATCTGGTATCGTCGTGGTACGGACGAACTCAACGCATTTGCAAAGCTTGAAAACGCTGCACCTTACTGGATTGATTTAAAAGCCGGGCAGGGTATTGCGGGCTTGCCGCAAGGAGGTGAGACACGCATTGTTTTCACTAACAGTCATTTGCAATACGCTTTTACGTGGTTCAGCCTGGCCCTGGTTTTGTTCGGAGTTGTTATTGTGTATTTGCTGCGCTTGCGGAAACAGTCGTAGCCGGTTCCCTGTTGACGCGCCAAATGCCATAAGCCACTAAAAATACGGCCAGCCCCAATTGAGGGGATACAGTTTCGTTGAGTAGTAGCCAGCCAAAAAATACTCCGGCCACCGGTGAAACCAGTGTAAATGCAGATAATCGGGTGGCTGAGTATTTTGTCAGCATGTGGAACCAGGCCAGATAGCTGATTGCGGCAATGATTATGGTTTGAAATGCCAGCAAACCCATTACCAGTAGAGTTGGGTTGAATATCCCTTTTTCACCGATAAGTATGGAAAACGGGATCAGGAGGACTCCTGCAACAACATGCTGATAGAGAAGAACACGCTCTGAAGATATTGTTGCAAGTCGGGTCATTTTTACTGTGAGTGTTGTGAGGCCCCACAAGGCTCCGGCAAATAATGCAAGACTGTCTCCCAACAGTGTAGCCTGACCATCCGTTGCAAAGAAACCTTCTGCAAAAGCAACAAAAACACCGGCAAAAGCACAGGACAACCCGAGCATTTTACCTTTGTTCAAGCGCTCACCCTCAATAAAAAAGTGCCCGCCCAGCGAGACAAAAAATGGAGCAGTGAATACAAAAACTGTCACCCTTGCCGCAGTTGTGTGAGTTAGTGCTAAATAGATGCATGAAAATTCAACGGCAAAAAGCAAACCAGCCAATAGACCTGGCCAAAATGTACGATCCCGGATGAACACAGGTTTGGAGAGTATGAGCATCCACGCAAAGACCAGAATTGCTGCTCCCATTGAACGCAATCCCGAAGACATGACAGGTGAAATGCCAAGCACGGTTACTTTCATTGAAACCGAACCAAGGCTCCAGAGAATTGATAGAAACAGTATGAGGCTGGTGGCGGTTACGCCAAGAGGCGCATTACTGGCTGAAGGTATGTTCATGTTTGATCCGGGATAGTAAACAGGCGAGGCCTTATTCCTATCATCATATCTGACCCGGCAACAAGGTTACTTGCCAGAATACACGATTTGGATCTTGACCTCCCCGTCAATTGAAGGCATCCAGTGCGCACCAGCCAGTAGAACGGATCTATCATGCTCATTATTTTTGATTGCGACGGCGTGCTCGTCGATTCCGAGATTATCGCCTCCAAAGTTGTTTCAGGTTATTATACCAAAGAAGGTTATGAGATTTCGGCATCCCAGTTTGCGGAAAAATTTGCGGGAATGACCGGAAAAGAGGCATTTGAGTTTGTTGAAACCGAGCTCGGGAGACATATGCCTGAAGATCTTCTCAATAAAATCGAAGATGAAATAGATCGCAGGCTGGCTAAAGAAGTTAAAATTATTGAAGGTGCCGATCTGGTACTGGACCAACTTGATGATGCACGTTGTATCTGTTCAAATTCACACAGCAATAGACTTGAGATCACACTGCGTAAAACCGGATTGTTCGACAGGTTCAGACCTTACATTTTTTCGTCTCTTGAAGTTGGCACCAAGGCTCCCAAGCCAGACCCCAATGTCTTTTTACATGCAGCCAAAGAATTTGATACAAAGCCATCTGATTGCATTGTAATCGAGGATTCAGCAGCAGGCGTGAAAGCGGCGTGTGCGGCAGGAATGCGAGTGATTGGTTTTACCGGAGGCAGCCATACCTATCAAAGCCATTCTGATATACTCACCGAGGCTGGTGCGGAAACAGTAGTTCGACGGCACAGGGAAATGGCAGCTACTATCGAAGCACTAAAAAGCTGGTCCGGATTCTGACATAGACGATTCAATCAAATAGTCGTGGTAATATTATTCATCGACCTGGTCCGGATTTAGATAAACATGGATAGTTTGTGGATCAAGCGCGCCACGTTTAATTAGACCCTCGCATGAACCAATAATCACAAGACCACATGCGCTGATCTGGCTGGTACCATTGGGCGTTAAAATCGTTGTAGAGGGTATGGAGCAGAGTCTTGCTTTCAGGACCTTCAGGTTTGCAACACCCAAACGCTTGCGTCCATAACAGGCAAAYGCTGTTTGYTCTTCTGCGAACAGGTTCCCCCAGTATGCGCCCTCATACARGCGAAACAATGCGGTTTCCCTGACGTCTGCTTTCAAGGGTATCAAAGATGGTGCTGCAGGAGCTCTTAGAGAAACCGGTATTTCTGTCCCCAGCCACGACAGCTGGGCGATGGCACAGGCGCTCACCCATTTTTGTTGCTGAAGATTGAGCGGTGCCTCCAGCCAGTCCGGAGCCAGACCAAGTATCCCGGATATTGAATAGGTCTGATTGCCCGCGCCCTCCACATTTATTGTATCTGACCTGGAGAGGGCACATTTTACCATCGAGTTGAATAGTACGCGCAATTCCGGGTTTTTCGCGTATTGGCTGGTGGTATATTGAAACGAAGCCTTGTCAATCGGTTGATCAATCACAGCATCGCGGGCGGATTTTGCCTGAGCCGAACCAATCAGGCCTATCCACATCGACAAAGCCAAACAGCTTGTGAACAAGAAGCTGTATGCAGCGGTTGCCAAATTATGGTCAGGTGCCTGATCTTGCAAAATCATGCTCTATTCCCGGGAATGTTAAGTGAATCTTCTGTCTACCAAATGGTATCAATGAACAAAAAAACAATGGTTTCTGAAAATTTATTGGCCTGAAAATTACCATTTTTATCAATTGAAAATTTCAAAATGGGGGGCAAAACGTGAAATTCTGTCCGGTCGTATGTTTAATTCGAAGTAATGATACTATCATTCTATAAGTATACTCCGGGTTCGCTGACTAATCTCATGATTGATTAATAAAATGGCCGTACTATTTTTTCGGTTATATGAGTAATGGAGTTTGTTATGTCAAGTTGGAGAAAATATACTTTCGGCGTTTTGGTTGGCCTTGCCATTGCGGTAGTTGCGCCAGCACAGGCGAAGGAACTTCCGGCACCGATCGGGAAAGCGATCATTACGCTTAGCGGCGTGTTGGAAAATACCAATCAGGGTAATCTGGGCGTTGTTGACTGGGATCTGGTTCAGCAACTTGGCATGCATGAACTCAATACAACCACGGCTTTTGACAAGGGAATGCAAAAATTTCGCGGTGTTCTGGTACGTGACGTACTTAAATATTTTGGCATTAAAGCCTCAACAATTCGCGCTATTGCCCTTGATGATTATGCGATCGATATCCCGGTTGAAGATTTTTACAAGTATGACGTTTTGATTGCTTTTGAACTCAATGGCAAACGGCTTCGGGTTCGGGACAAGGGACCTGCCTGGATTGTGTACCCACGGGATGCTCACAAGGGATTGCAAGATAAAATGTTTGATGATCGCTGGGTTTGGCAATTGATACGTGTCGAGACAAAATGAAATCTATTAATTGGAAAAGGGTAGCGCTTTATGCGCTGCCTCTTGGTTTGCTTGCATATGCGTCCTTTGGCGTTTGGGAAAACCTGGGTTCGTTGCGAAATCGGGTTGATAGCAGTTATGCACTGACGACGCGAAATGACGAGGGCTTCCGCCTTGAAATGGAACTGGGTACATTTCAAAGTGACCTTATCCAGTATGTTATGGATGAGGGTACGATAAGTTTTGATGATGTTATGTTGTCGTTTGATCTTGTCTGGTCGCGTACCCAGGTGCTTAACGATGGAAGTATTTATACCGCACCACGCGGGCAATTTGAAGATGGAGATTTGCTTCTCGACCTTCAAAAAGAGCTTCACGCGCTGGATGCATTGCTGATTGATCTAAAACCCGGCGAAATAAAAAAGATGAATACGATCATTCGATCCGTGTCATCTTATCGGGACCGCATGGTGTCCGTTGTTAACAAAATGATTCAGCAGCGTGTTGATGAAAGCAATGAACTCAGACTGGCGCTGCAGCATGTTGTCGAAGGCCTTGACCGTATGCACACCGAGTTCGGGCTTGGTGTCTTTCTATTTGTACTATTGCTGACCATCGAGACAGTGAAAGCGCGACGTGCGGAAGCAAAGCTAAAACATCGCGAAAAAAGAGTTCGGTATCTCGCGGAGCACGATACTCTAACGGGTTTGGGTAACCGTGCATATTTCAACAAGTCTTTGGGCCGAATGATTGACGAGGCCAAACAGGATGAAGAGTCGGTCCAGTTACTGTTGATGGACCTTGACGGGTTTAAGGATGTTAATGACAGTTTTGGCCATCCGGTTGGTGATGAATTACTGAAAATTGTTGCGACACGCCTGAACCAATGTGTCCGTGATGGTGACGAGCTGGCGCGTCTTGGAGGCGATGAATTTGGGATAATTATTGGATCACCGGCATCTGCAGCCCAGATGATGTCAAAGCGGATTGTGGAAACACTGGCAAAACCATTTTCCATCGACAATAAGGAAATCAGGATATCGACTTCAATCGGTGTTGCTTCATATCCGGAGAATGCGAAAACACCGGAAACATTGATGCGTGATTCCGATATGGCTCTTTATGATGCCAAAGCGTCAGGGCGAAATTCCTATCGATTTTACAAACAGTCGATGAAAGACGCTCTTGATAAACGTAAGGGTCTTGAAGTTCTATTGCGCGAGGCTCTGGATAAAAATCAGCTTGAAGTCCATTATCAACCTCAAATTTGTCTCAAGACCGGTCAGGTTCTCGGCGTTGAAGCGCTGGCAAGATGGACCCACCCTGAACGGGGATTTATTCCGCCTTCCGATTTCATCCCGGTCGCTGAACATGCAGGCCTGATACCGCAACTGGGGGAATGGGTTTTCCGCCAATCATGCATCGATGTTGTTGAATGGCATAATGCTGGTCATCACATTCGTATGTCGGTCAATCTTTCACCATTGCAGCTGGCAACAGCCAATCTTGCAGACGAGATTCTTGCAATCCTGCAGGAAACATCTGCGCGAAGTGAATTCATTACACTGGAACTCACAGAAACTTCGATGATGAAAAATACAAGGCAGACCAAGGACACTTTGACCCGGCTTAACAAAGCTGGCATTCGGTTTGCGGTAGATGATTTTGGAACCGGATATTCAAATCTAGGCTATTTACTTCATTATCCTGTCAGCTATTTGAAAATTGATCGCTCCTTCATCATGAATATTGAAGCCAGCAATGAAGAACAGGTCATGACCCGCGGTATTATTAATCTGGCACATGGGCTGGGATTAAGCGTTGTTGCGGAAGGTATCGAAACGCTTGAACAAAGCGAGATACTCCAGGAAATGCAGTGCCAGGAAGGTCAGGGCTATTTTTATGGCAAGCCCATGAGCAAACTGAAGATCCTGCTATATCTTGAAAAAATGAAATCGAATGTCACCCTGCTTTCGACAGGCAGCAGGGATGTGATGAAGTCTGCCTGAATCAATTTTCAATCACGGATATGACAAAGCCCCCGAGAGTACATCTTTCGGGGGCTTTGATATTTGTTCTTTGTCTAGGTGTTTTTAGCTTCAGCTTTTGAGACCCATTTAAGAACGGGTTTACGAGCTGCTGCTGTTTCGTCTAAACGACGACGCGGGGCAAAATACGGTGCACCACTAAATCGTTCGGTCTCACCGCGCTGGGCAGACTGTGCGAGATCGCGCATGGTCGCAATGAACAGATCAACTGATGCTTTTGATTCAGTTTCCGTTGGTTCGATCAACATGGCGCCATGGACAACCAGAGGGAAGTACATGGTCATCGGATGATAGCCTTCATCGATCATTGCCTTGGCAAAATCGAGTGTATCAACCCCGGTATCCTTGAGGAAACTGTCATCAAACAAAACCTCATGCATGCACATGCGCACGCCGAAGGGCAGCGTAAAGATATCCTGCAGGCAAACGCGGATATAGTTTGCATTCATCACTGCGTCTTCTGCTGCCTTGCGAATACCGTCAGATCCATGGCTCATCATGTAGGACAAGGCACGGACAAACATACCCATCTGTCCCTGGAAAGCCGTCATGCGGCCAAAGGGCTTTTCACCTTCTTTACAATCACCAGGATTTTCGACAAGTGTTGCCTTGTCGTCTTCAATGCGGACAAAAGGCAATGGAGCGAAAGGTGCAAGGCGTGCTGATAATACAACCGGCCCGGCACCGGGTCCACCACCGCCATGTGGTGTCGAGAAGGTTTTGTGCAGGTTGATATGCATGGCATCAACGCCAAAATCACCAGGGCGCGCCTTGCCCATGATCGCGTTGAAATTGGCACCATCACAGTAGAAGTATGCACCGGCTTTGTGTACAGCATCGGCAATTGCAATCACGTCTTTTTCAAAC
>JAESRR010000230.1 GCA_016764535.1 Cohaesibacteraceae bacterium
ATCCAGTCCAAATCCAGCGGCGGCGCAGTCTTYAAAGAGTTTGCCGAATATCTGGATGGAATGATTTCAAAAGCCGTTYTGGGCCAAACCATGACGACYGAYRATGGATCGTCTCAGGCACAGGCRGAAGTTCACGACCGYGTAAGAATGGACATCCTGCAGGCGGATGCCAAACAGCTTTCCGCTACCATCAATATGCATTTGATCCGTCCTTATGTGGATATGAATTTYGGTGTGCAGGAAGCCTATCCGACATTCAAAATCGAGCCGCAGATCCCCGAGGATCTCGATCTGCTCTCAAGGGTGATTGAGAGACTTGCAAAACTCGGCCTTAAAATCAGCCAGAAGGAAATCAGGGACAAATTCGGCTTGTCGGAACCCGATAAGGGTGAGGAAGTCATTGGTGCGCTGGTCGACATTGTAAGCAGCTCTGACGACAAAAAATCTGCAAACAGTATCGCACTCAATCGTCAGCGCAGTGACCAGACCAATAACTTTCTTGATGACATCACAGAAATTGGGTTGGACGATTGGCGTGAACAGGGAGATGCGATGCTTGAACCWRTYCACRCWGCSYTGAACAAGGCCACTWCCCTTGARGAATTTGGAGAAAGTCTGGCCGRTCTGATGAGTGAGCAGGATATGGGTCCGCTCACKGATGCAATTGCAAACRCGACGCTTGCAGCGCGCGGCCTTGGKGAAGCYGGAAATGGCTGACACATTCCGGTTTGGTCAGGGACCGGCMCCAGARGTTTTAACATTCTTTAAAAACCGCAARCTGGTCCCGGCTTTTAATTGGCAGGATGTGTTTGGCGAAGARCAYGCATTTGCCTTCACTGTCGCCAAGGCAACCCAGATTGAGGTTTTGAGCGAACTTCAYGACGCGGTACAAAAAGCCATCAAGARTGGMCAGCCTTTTGAAGCRTTTAAAAAAGAACTCGCACCCCGGCTGAAAAAACTTGGCTGGTGGGGCAAACAGGTGCTGACCGACCCGGAAACAGGCGAACAGATTGTTGCGCAGCTCGGCTCCAACCGTCGCCTGAAAATCATCCATTGGGCAAATACCCGCACAGCTTATGGTGCAGGAAAGTGGACGAGGATCCAACGCACCAAACGCGCCTTGCCATACCTTGTTTATCGTCTTGGTTCAGCGCGTGAACACCGGCCACATCATGTTGCAAAAGAGAATGTAATATTACCCGTTGATGATGATTTCTGGAATAGCTGGTATCCGCCTAACGGTTGGGGTTGTGTGTGCTGGGTTCGTCAAATAACGCGTATGGAAGCCGAGAACCTTGGCGGTGAAACAGAGCGACCGGAAATCCCTACCAAATCATGGACCAACAAACGAACCGGCGAGGTTCTGGATATCCCGGAGGGCATTGATCCCGGTTGGCAAACCAATTCAGGGCAGCAACGTCACAGAACACTTGCCAAACATCTGGCGGGCAAACTTGATGCAGCACCCGAACATATCCGCAAAACGGCGATTGCCGATCTGGTATCGAGCCAGATTTTCAGGCGCGTACAGACTGGCGTATTTGGGAAACAAAACGTATTTACCCCGGTCGCAATCATCCCGGAAGGGGTGACAAAAACAATGGGCAGCAGCACCCGTATTGCATTCCTGTCGACAGAGGACGCTGCAAAACAATTAAGGAAACGACCCGCATTTTCTGAACTGGATTACATCAAAGCCCAGCAGCTATTGGATGAAGGCGAAATACTCAGAGAAACACCGCTCGATTTTTTCGCCATGGGCCTGATTGATGGCATGGCTTGGCGCGCTGTTTTTCACGTCACCCGGAAAGGAGATGAAATTTTCCTCAAATCATTCAGGCGGACAAATGCAAGCCAGATGGAAATGTACAGGGAACGTTCGGATTTGATTTACTAGCTAGAATCACAACTGTATGTAATACAGCACCCTTGTTAGTTGATTTTTCACGGAGTAAGGGGGAGCTACATGGACAGAATGGACACAATCACCTGGTTTGGAAATAGATCTCGAATTCAAAAATTGAATATTATTCGCAACGATTTTGTTTTTCATTGTAACGGTGTGAGCGAATGCGACGACGAGAAACAAGCCGGGCTAAGAACAAAAATCAATTCTCAAATTCATGAAATTTGCGACATCCTTCACGCTTGCGGTGGCTCCCCACAATCAGGACGAACTGGGTTTCACAACAATTTCAAGCGTCTGATTAGCCGTTATTTTCTATATGTTGAAATCAACGGAGATACAACAAGAATAGACGGAATACTTGACAAAATTGAAATCGGCACCGGTGCGTATAGTGCAAATACAAAACGGTCTGTACTTCGAATTTTCAATCCCTTTTATTATGTTGGGTTACTGGTTTCACTACCATTTAAAGCACTTACAACAGTTGGATTTGATGGATCTCATTTAGAAGAAACAACGACTGGAAAATTTGTTAAACTCATCACTTTTGTCGCAACTGTAATATTACCAATTTTGATATTCGTTGAGAGCCACGCATCTCTCGTTGAATGGCTTAAAAACATTGTTTCCTGGAATTAGAAAACTATAATCTCTCCAGAATGCCTCTCGACATATTGCGACCTGTCTACATATGGGAGCACACACAAATGGAGAGGAAATACAATGCATAACGAAAAAGCACATTCAGCATTCAGCAGCAACAAAGCCCGCATTGATGAATTGATTACAAGGCTGCAAAGAATGAGTGACAACCATTTCGCGGTTGATTTTTTCGATCTTGATTGGGGCGATGTTGGAGATTTAAAAAGTCTGGCTGACAAGCTGGAAGACGCAACAATTGGTATTTCAAACAGGGTTACCCAAGTGGGTAGCTGACAAATTAATTGCAAACTCTATTCCGTTTGATTTCTGTATATTGGTTCGAAGAATTCCAGATCGTTTCTCAAAGATTTGGCAAACCCATCCAACCCCGGAAACATTGTTGCATCAGTAATGTTCATTTTTCCCAACATCAACATAATATCGTTTCTTAATTCTTTTGAATTGGGAATAAGAATTTTAGTGTATATGGGCCGTTTAATTCCTAAAAAACCTTCC
This sequence comes from Cohaesibacteraceae bacterium, assembly GCA_016764535.1. GTDB lineage: Bacteria > Pseudomonadota > Alphaproteobacteria > Rhizobiales > Cohaesibacteraceae > JAESRR01. Next base: position 3,068 of record JAESRR010000230.1, read on the forward strand.
AAATCCTCAACCCGATTTTCCTGAATATCATCTGTACCCATTAGATCATTTCCAAGTTTGGTATTTTCAATCTCCTGGAGATTCTGTAAGAAACTCTCATTCAGATCGGTTGGCATTAAGAAAATTCCTTGTTGGATCAACAGCCTTTGATTACCCAATCTGGGTCGAACGACAAGAATATTTGGTCCAAACATACCGCCACGGAAACATCTGACAGCCATTTTGTAATTGTGATCGAATAATTGATCGTTTGGACTCATCCTCACTAGTTTACGGCCGTAATCTCTATACAATTCACTTTCATTCGCTTGATTGAATCCATCCAAATTAAATGCCCAAATTGCCGCATCAAACTCTTGATTTTGAACGCTGTCGGATTTTTCAATGACATCTGCAAAATGCAGAGCAATAAATAGCGATTGAGTGAAGTCTAGCAGACGTGTTGGGCCGCCGTGATGTTGCACCAATGCCAGCCAATCGACATCTTCAGTGAAAGGACCGACAGAATGCGAAAACAGATTCAAGTTTGTCTTGAACTTGTTGAGTATCAATCGCTCGTATATTTCGAGATTGGAAAATCCAAATTGTCTTCCATCTCTTTCCAGTTTGCTTTCTAAAGACCAATTGGCATTCTGCTGACCCCTAAAAACATAATTTTCAAATTTCTGACTGATTAAAAAAAAATCTGTAACGTTCTTTATTCTGTAAGTGTAAACAGACAATTTGGACCATCCTTCAAGCAACAATTACAACGTTCAGGCTGCGCAAAAATCTACTAACAAGAAAATGAAAAAGCGCACTGAGGCCGGAAGTACCTCAAAAGGGGTGGAACCCTTTACTGCGTAACAAGACGCAGGCCTCCGTTGCAAGTGCGCTAAAGCCACTATAGGCTGTAATCCATTAATGTTCAAGATTATGGCTGGCGTTATATGTTTCGATCCATACTTATTGCCCTATCCCTCATCATTACCCTGTCACCGGCGAGCGCGGAATTAATCATCAAGCGTGACGCGGTGGAAGAACTGGTGCTGGAAGCCAATGAGCTTTTATACGATTCAGAGAAATTTCTGGCGTATGCAACTCTCAATGAAATCGCCAATTTTTACCGGACCCGGGTTATCTCATTTAACAAAAAGAGATTTGCATGGTCCCGCGCCAGTTTTCAGCCAGACGAGCTGGAACAATGTATGGTTATGATGGCCAGAATTACAGACTGGTATTCCGATTTATATTTCTACAAAACCGGTCGGCAAACATATCAATCGATAAAAGATCAAGAGCCGATTTTCAAAGCCGAGTTGCACAGCCTTGCGACCGGTTGCGCCGAAGTTCTGTATCCAAAATAGTTCGGTTTTATTAAAACTGGACGCAATCAAAAACTCCAACTTAAGTATATTGTCTTACCCTTGTCCCCAATCGTATTTGAACGGCAGGTCACAACAAGGGTTCGGCAATGCAATCAGAAGCTACCCGGCAGAATCTTGATATTATCGTTGCAGATGACGATCTGCTGTTTTTGCAGCAAATGAATGACGCTTTTGAATACACAGGTCATCAAATCAGAACCGTAAACAGTCGCGGATCTTTGGCTTGCATGTTGTATGGCGAAGTTTTACCTGACATTATTTTCATTGATTTATCTTCTCCACCGACCACTGCAATAGAGAGTTTAAAATTTATCAAGCAGCACCAGCGCTGGCGACATATTCCCGTTCTGATCTATTCGGATATTGAAGATGATGAGATCGCAAAAAAGGCATATGAATTGGGAGCTGAAAGTTTTTTCGAAARGCCATCTACATATCAGAAGTTGGTAGATGAAATCATCATGGTGGCCGACTATTGGCAACAACAAATTAGGCCCAAAACAACTTGAATGGATTTCAATTTCAACATTTCGGGTTTCTGTTCAGATATTAGTTCTATTTGGCAGGGCAATATGCCTCATGTTTCGGGCTTGTTTTGAGGATTAAGACATGGAAGCTGTGCAGCTTCGTCGCAAAATCAGGGTTTTGGCTGCCGATGATGATCATGATGACCAATTGGTTCTGAAGGAAGTCTTTGAGCGTATCGGTCATGAGATCGAATTCGTGGACAGTGGGCCATTGTTGGTGGAAAAACTGGACGCCAACACAGACAAATTTATGTTGCCTGATATCATTATGCTGGATCTGTTTATGCCACCGTATCATGGCATTGACACCTTGAGAAACCTCAAAAACAGTGTTGATTGGCGTCATATCCCAATAATAATATATTCCAATTATCAAGATCCGGAAATCATCGAAAGTGCCTATGAACTTGGCGCAACCAGCTTCATGCCGAAACAATCAAATTTTGATGATATGGTTGAAACCATGCAAGGTTTTTTGAATTATTGGGAAAAGACGGTTTCACTTCAAGCCAGATTTGAATAATTGTACCAATTGGTTGATTAGAATTGTATTCAAAAATATTGCCTGTTTGTAAGATTCTTCAATTAAACTGTCGGTTTCACCCATACTATGATTTGAGACTTGCGAGGGAACCCGATGATTTCAGCAGGAAGGCGCAAAACAATCCGCATTCTGGTTGCTGAAGATGATTTGGAAGATCAAATGCTGTTAAGTGATGCGTTTGAATATGTTCACCACAAAATTGAATTTGTTGAAAGTGGAAAACTGCTGGAAGCCGAGTTGGAAGACAATCATTTTCCGGATATCATTTTGCTCGATTTGTTTATGCCACCAAACTCCGGGCTGGAAACATTGAAGCATCTCAAAGCGCATCCCGATTGGCGGCACATCCCGGTGATAATTTATTCAAACTTTGATGATGACGAATTTGTCAATGAAGCCTATGCGCTTGGTGCAACCAGCTTTATTTCCAAGCCCGTGACATTTGAAGAGTTGGTGGACGAAATGCGCAAACTGGTGACATATTGGGAAAACACGGTAACTCTTTCCGGCATGAGTATTTCCCGACATAGAAAAGCATCTTCATACGCGGCCTAGAACCGGCATCAATCCAATTGGTAAGTTGACCTTGCGTTCTGATTTTCCGTTAGGGAACCATCCATTATTTTCGACTTATGTTGTTATGCAGTCTCAATCCTCCCTGTGCGATGACTGTCTTGTATTCGATTTTGGCATACACGGAACGGTGCAGGAAAATACCATCTTTTGAACTATTTGATAGAGTCGGTTCAGGCTGAAAATTATTATGTTTTGTTGGAGTAACCGCCCCAACAAATAACGAATTAGAGCCGAGAGGCCTCTTGTTCATTTGCCACGTGTTCAGCAAGAGTTCCGAGGCTGGGGTCAGTGTGACAGCTGACCCTTTTCAGTCCCACTACCTCAAARGCCACACAACGGACAAAACGCCGGAACATATATCCCAATTAGAATAGACAAAATCTCGACCAGTCGCTTTTAAAACCCTTTTAACGGCGCGATTAATCCGCAAGCAAACCCTCCAATGATCATTTGACAGACCAATGCGTCTGAATTCGGGTTCGGAGCCGTCACCGGCCCTCTGAATAGTTCCCTGCGCCATCGTGGCGAAGATGGAAGTCCAAACCCAAATTGGAGGCACCTGTTATGCTCTAAACAGCAAGCATGGAGTGCCTGATAAAATCCAGCTCCTCCCCGCAGGTCGGGTCGAAGGGCGTGATGGTCGCGTCTGGTCCAATCATGAACCCGGGGAAATTCTCAAGGCATTTGCACTCAATCGCGGCCCGCTGCCGATTGACTATGAACACGCGATGTTCCTCAAAAAGGGTGAAGCCATTCCAGCCGCTG
>JAESRR010000104.1 GCA_016764535.1 Cohaesibacteraceae bacterium
TGTAGCACATCCGGAATTGAAATAGAGCCATCTTCGTTTTGATAGTTTTCCATAACGGCTATTAGACAGCGTCCGACAGCGACGCCCGATCCATTAAGCGTATGCACGTATTGAAGTGTCTTTTCACCAGGAACTCTGTACCGGGCTTGCATGCGCCGAGCCTGAAAATCTCCACAAACCGAAATACTTGAGATTTCACGATATGCATTCTGCCCCGGCAGCCAGGCTTCGATATCATAGGTACGCCTGGCACCAAAACCTGTATCACCCGAACATAACAACACAACCTGATAATGCAGGCCCAGGGCTTTTAGAACGTTCTCGGCACAATCAAGCATTCGTGCCTGCTCGGAAAGAGAATTTTCAGGTTCGGTAATGGAAACCATTTCAACTTTATTAAACTGATGCTGCCGCAACATTCCACGTGTATCCCGACCCGCGGATCCTGCTTCCGAACGAAAACATGGCGTAAGAGCCGTATATCTTAGTGGCAAGTCTGCAGCGTCGATGACGCTTTCCCTTACCTGATTTGTCAATGTAACTTCAGAAGTGGGAACTAACCACTTTCCATCAGTTGTTTTGAACGAGTCTTCTGCAAATTTGGGCAGCTGATTGGTACCAAACATAACTTCATCACGCACCAGCAGAGGTGGCTGAACCTCTTCAAGGCCATGATCCCGTGTATGCATATCAAGCATAAACTGTCCCAGCGCTCGCTCCAGTCTTGCAAGACCTTTGCGAAGAATAACAAAGCGGGCTCCAGCCAGTCTGGATGCAACTTCAAAATCCATCAGACCCAGAGCTTCACCCAATTCAAAATGTTCTCTTGGTTCAAAGTCGAATTTTGGTTTATCACCTTCAACAGAGTGAAGAATATTGTCTTCTTCATCTTTCCCGACGGGTACTTCATCAAGTAGCAGGTTGGGGATACTGGAAAGCTCGGTGTCCAGCGCTTCAGTTAACGCTTTTTCCTTTTCCTCACCACTCTGGACAAAAGCTTTTAATTCGGCAACTTCTGCAATGATAATCCGGGCTTTGTCTTCATCACCCGATGCTTTTGCCTTGCCAATCTCTTTGGATGCAGAATTGCGTCGTTCCTGCGCAGCCTGAAGCTTCTGAATATGTGCCCGACGGGCATCATCAAGCGCAATCAATTGAGCTGCCTGTGGTCCCAGACCACGTTTGGCCTGGGTAGAATCGTAGGTTTCGGCGTTTTCACGAATCCATTTGATATCAAGCATAATCGTCCCGCAAAGACTGGAAATTTCGTTGAAGACGGATTTTGAGCCCTAATAAATCAAGCGAGCTCGTCTGCCTCTTCTTCCTCGCGCGCGGCCCGTTTTTTCTCAATGAGTCGAACACAAAGGATGGAAATCTCGTACAGGAGCAGAGTTGGAACTGCAAGACCGATTTGAGAAACCGGATCGGGTGGTGTTAAAACTGCGGCCATGATAAACGCGACGACCACAGCGTATTTACGCTTTGTCGCAAGACCGGCAGAACTGACAATACCGGCTTTACCCAGCAAGGATAGCGCAACCGGCAACTGGAATACCAGCCCAAACGCGAATATCAAAGTTGTGACAAGGCCCAGATATTCACTGACTTTTGGAAGATGCCTGATGGTAGCAACACCTGGGCCACCCTGTTGTTCCATGGAAAGAAAAAAGCTCATCGCCATCGGCATGATAAAAAAGTAAACCAGTGACGCCCCTATGGCGAACAAAATCGGGGTAGCAAAAAGAAAAGGCAGAAATGCACCCTTCTCATTCTTGTAAAGTCCCGGCGCAACAAATCTATAAATTTGCCCCGCCAAAACCGGGAACATGAGAATCATGGACCCAAAAAAAGCAAGCTTTAGCTGGGTGAAAAAATACTCTTGCGGAGCCGTAAAAATCAGCTCAATTTCACGCTCTGTACCGGCAGCTTTTTCATAAGGTACAATAAGAATATTGAAAATATCGCTTGCGAAGAAAAAGCAAACAACAAATCCAATAAAAACCGCAATGACAGACTTCATGAGTCTGTTACGCAACTCAACCAAATGCTCTATCAGCGGTGCCTTGCTCTCTTCGACAGAATCCGTTTCATTATCACTCATTACGAAGACTTGCTTTCAATACTTTTGGAGCTGCCAGACTTTTGGGAAGTTACAGATACTGACGCTGCACTATCATTAGATTTTGTTTCATCAGTATTGGCGGAATCCATTGCTTCATTCATCGGTGCAACGAAGTCTGATACAGCGTCTTTTACAATGTTTTTTGGATCAAACTTACTGAAATTGCCGATGGATTTTTGAGCGTCGGCGAGATCGGATTCTTGTAACGCTTCCTTAAACTGGGCCTGGAACTCTCCGGCCATACGACGCATATTCGTAATGGTGCGTCCAAATGTCCGCAACATCCCAGGAAGTTCTTTTGGACCCACCACAAGTATGGCAACTGAAGCCACCACAAACAGTTCAGACCAGCCGATATTAAACATTATTTATGCCTCGAGCCAGATTATGTCGATTTCGGCGACAGTTTCAGCTTGTCTGCTTGGTGTCATCCTTGACTTCAGTCGCAATGTTTTCTGAAGGAGTGTGCGCAATTGATTCAGAATTGTTATCAGTTGCTGTTTCTTCTTTCAGACCCTTTTTGAAACTATTGATTCCTTTGGCAACGTCGCCCATGACGGCGGAAATTTTACCGCGTCCAAAGAGCAGAATAACGACAACTGCTACAATTACGATTTGCCAAATGCCAATCTGACCCATGATAAATTTCCTTTATATCTTTGCCGTACATTAATGTTCCGGCAGTATTTACGGCACTATGCAAATTCCAGCCCCGCGCTGCAAGCGGATTCAGAAGCATTCTTCTAACTCTTTTGTTTATAGTTAGGAACGCCAGGTTCAATTTGCAAATATCAATAATTCATCCTGATCAAATGAAATTCCGAGTTCCACGCCGGTCTCAAATGCCCGTCCATCCCGTATTCTTGCCTTTACCGGCAATTCCATACCGTCAACTGCAATCTCGAGGACATCAACCTCTCCAAGAAACAAGCGCCTTACGATCCGGCATGGTCGTCCCTCGCCCTTTGGTTTTAGGATGCATGCCTGTGGTCGAATGCAAACGAGTACCCTGTCACCTTCGGAGAAGCCATTTGCAAGGAATGACCCCAGAGGTGTTTCTGCCTTGCCATTTCGAACAAAGCCTTCCAGTTCATTCATTTCACTGAAAAAACGCGCCGCAAAATGATCAACAGGATTGAAATAAACATCCTGCGCGCTTCCTTGTTGTACAATGTGACCATCTCTCAATAAAATGATACGGTCCGCCATCCGCATGGCTTCTTCCGGGTCATGAGTAACCAGAATACTTGTTGTCCGCATCTCCCGTAAAACGGCGATTGTTTCATCCCTGACTTGATCTCTGAGGCGATTGTCGAGACCGGAGAACGGTTCATCCATGAGAAGAACCCCGGGGCGCGGCGCTATCGCTCTAGCAAGCGCTACCCGCTGCTGTTGCCCACCTGATAGAATATGTGGGAAGGCATTTGAATAGGATTGCATCCCAACCCGCTCCAACGCTCTGGTAGAAGCACGCAGAGCATCTTCCTTGCTAAAGGATTTTAATCCAAATCGGACATTGTCAAGAATACTGAGATGTGGAAACAAAGCATAGTCCTGAAACATCAGCCCCACTCCCCGTTTTTCAGGAGGCAGATAACCGCCAGGCCCTGACATTTCGAGGCCATTGATCAAAACCCGACCCGATTGAGGACGTTCAATACCTGCAGCGATGCGCAACAAGGATGTTTTTCCTGAACCTGAATGACCCAGCAAGCAAACAATTTCACCCGGCTCGATCGTGAGGGAAAGATTATTCAATACAGGAACAGAATCAAATATAAGACTTATATTTTCAAATTCCAGCCGTGCTGCAATTGCAGCACCTGCGGTGCCCCGCTGGCCCCATCTGTCAAGAACAGTATTTTTTACCAACGCAGTCATTGGCGTAATGCCTCGTTAAATATACAATATTTTGGACTGTCGCAAACCGTCGCAATGGATTGTCACAGATTTTTCAATTCGAGATATCGGGCCTATTTCATGATTGGTCAACTGGTGAAATCAATAAATCATTTTCATCCAGCGGGTCTTCATCTTCGGTGAGTTCGTCACTTGTCATAAGTTCCGGGATCGAAAAACCTGGCGGCAATGCAGAATCGAGTAATCCCGCACCGCGCAATTCGTCCAGACCTGGTAAATCCTCGAGTGAATTCAAACCGAAATGATCCAAAAAGCTCTCGGTAACGCCATAGGTAACCGGCCTCCCCGGTGTGCGGCGCCTCCCCCGCATACGAATCCAGCCTGTTTCAAGAAGCACATCAAGCGTGCCTTTATGAACAGCTACTCCGCGAATTTCTTCAATTTCGGCTCTGGTGACCGGTTGGTGATAAGCGATAATTGCCAGTGTTTCCTGAGCGGCGCGCGATAATTTTCTTTGCTCAACAGCTTCATGTGTAAGCAAAAATGACAGGTCTTGCGCAGTTCTCATGGCCCATTTACCTGCAACGTTTCGAATTTGAATGCCCCGGTTGCTATATTCCCTCGTAAGACCATCCAGAATTTGGGGAATATTTGCATTATCCGGCAATCGCAATGCCAAATCCTGTTCGCTTAGAGGTTCGGCAGACGCAAACAACAGAGCTTCAACCATTCTCACAAATTCAGCCTGAACATTCTCCTCCAATTTTCGAAATACTTCGTCAGACATGGCTGGAAACTTTCGAATTTGTAGTTGAGGCAGTATTTACATCTGTTTCGCCTGGTGCACTTTGACGTAATCGCGTGTAGATGGGTGAAAATGGAGCCGACTGTTTTATTTCAATCAGACCTTCTCTCACCATCTCCAGAGACGCTGCAAATGTGCTGGCAATAACCGTCGTGCGGTTTTCAGAATGTGCCAGATATCWAATCAGATAATCGTCAATTTTTCTCCAGTCGGAGCGCACATTGCCGAGCAGGCGTTGAAGGATTTCCCGAGATTCCTGTAAAGACCAGACTGTGCGTTTTTTGACATGCACTGTAGATATAGACTGTCGTTGTCTTTGAGATGCATAGGCTGTGAGCAATTCATAAAGCGATACAGAAAACTTATGGCGAACAAGTGTACTCACCTGTTCGGGAGCTCCACGAGGGAATATTTCCACTCCCAGTCTTGGTCGCTCCATCAACATATCGGCGGCCTTGCGCATGGCTTCGAGGCGTTTCAGACGAAATGCCAGATGTGCGGCCATGTCTTCGCCGGAAAGCTCGTCTTCGTCTTCGGGATCAGGTAGCATTAATCGGGATTTCAAATACGCAAGCCAGGCTGCCATGACCAAATAATCTGCTGCAATTTCAAGCCTGAGCTTTCTGACCTGTTCTATAAACCGGAGATATTGTTCGGCGAGCGCCAATATTGAAATTTTTGTCAGGTCAACTTTTTGATGACGCGCAAGCGTCAACAGCAGATCCAGAGGACCTTCAAAACCGTTAACATCTACAAAAAGTGCAGGATCGCCTGAAGCTCTACTGTCTTCATTGCTGTCGGGCTTCCATAAATTGGGCTGGTTTGACACTGTTTTTACTCGACTCGTTCATCGCAGTGTCAACCAAACCCGAAGATATAACAACATCCTTAACCATGTGGTCGGCAATTAGCTTCACTGGCCACATGGGTTTTGTTCAATATTCTAGAACTTTGCGACAATGCAGTCCCCACCAGCATTCTTCATTGTTTTACAAAAATCATTCGCATCCTGTCTGGTGGCCATAGGTCCAACCCGTACCCGATAGAATATACCCCGGTCACCCAGGTTGACCTGTTTTACATCAGGTGACCGGGTGGCCAGTAATGCCGGGAAGCGTGACTGAAGACTTTGAAAGGATGAGAGAGCTGTCTCACGCGTCCTTCTGGAGCTAACCTGTACAGCGTATCCACCAGTAATCGGAACACTTGTTGTTTGAACGGGAGCCAGTGAACGTGACGCCTGTAACGGGATTGTTTGTGTTAACACAGGTAAGATGACGGGTGCGCCCTGAGGAACCCTTGCCGAAACCGAACTGGTTACAACAGGAGTTGTTATTGCCTGTTGAACTTGCGAGATTAGCGGTTGATTTAGTGAAGTTACCGCCGCCGAGCGGAGAGGATTGGCTCTAGGCAGAGCCAATGTTACGCCTGCACCCTGTTGCAACAATTGACCCGCATTTGCATCTGAATTACCAACCTGGGATCTCACCCTTGCCAGAATATCACTTGTACCAGTATCCAGTGAGTTACCATTGAGAGCCAATGACATTTGAGATTCAGACGGGGTTGGCTGTGTTTTAGAACCACTCGGACCAATTATTGTGCCATCCGGGCGAATTGAAAATGTCTTGACTTCTCTGGCTCGCAGAGCCGTTTGGCCAGCGGCCACAGCTCCATTTGCCGATTGCACCGGAGTTCCCGCGGAATTCCCTTCCGTACCGGCAGTGATAATTCTTGATACATTTCGTTTCACAGCAGCAACATTTACCGGTGCTTCACTTGCATCTCCAATTATCACGCGATCGGAATTGCCTTGATTTCCGCTGACGCGATCATAAACAGTTTTGTCCTGATTTGGTATGATACGGCCACTATCCGCAGATCCCAGGGTTTTTATATCTCCTGGCACTGCATTAAATACCGCTACATTTCCCGTAGTCGTATCAGATCCCGAAAAAGTGTAAGCAAGACCGCCTCCGGCAAATATGACAGCAGCCGCAATACCCGCAGCCATGACCATTTTTG
>JAESRR010000231.1 GCA_016764535.1 Cohaesibacteraceae bacterium
TTGCAATGGATGCACCGCCACGATGTGAAAATACTTCATTGATTATTCTAGGCACAAGCATCATGGTTTTAATGTCTTCACGGTGATGCCAAGTCCAGTCACTATCTGGCGGACCGCTACCCCATTCGGGATGACCAGCAGCAATATTAGCCCTTCTGAAATCTATGTTGTTACCAACCATTTTAATTTCAACTGACCTTACCCCGCTTGGGTGGTCCATAAATGGTGAAAAGTCTGGGAACCCATCTTTGTATACGACCTGAACAATACGGCGCTCACCCAATAAATCAAGCTCCAAGCTAAGCTGAAAGTGCCCGTCAGGGGTTATATGGACAAGCCCGCCATCATCAATCCAGCGATCAAATCTTGGCGTATGAAGGCCGGCATTATGCACCCCATAGATTTTACCGTCCCTATCCAGCATTTGATGGGTGATCTGCAAGGGTTCTGGAAGGTTTGCAGCGCGATCACGAAGACGACCCAACCCAACGATCCCGCCTAACACTTCAGGCAATCCATACCCCAGTGCACCAGCATAATCACCAACCGCAATACGATCACGGAATGGTTGGACCATCGCCTCGGGCAACGATGACGGGTCTTCGTAAATTTGTTGCGCAATCAGTTTAATATCTGACCATCGAATATCTGGTATAGCAGCAATTCCCGATGCAATATCAGCCAGTGACGCGGTGTAACCCCCGACCAGCCGATCAATCGGATGCCGCGTTTGTGTTAAGGCTTGATCTACAAGTGCCTGCGGCGCACCAGCCAATGACAATATCGCTGCTGCAGCAAACGCATCGGGATACAATCGTCCAAAAGCTTGTGCGAGAGTTGCAAAATTCTCTCCGTGTTTAGCCATCAAATCCAGAACGGCTTGTGGGTTGGACCTAGTTGCACCATCTAAATTATAGAACGCCACCGCCAAATCGCCCTGTGTTTGAACGGTAAGCATTACACCATTAACCGTGATGGCCGACTCAGGTAAGGAAAAAATGTAGCCAAACAGGTTTTCMMSYSSYCRYAMKYCYYKSSYASYYSMARWMSTRKARMMAAATYKSWRCMRSTATTCATCAAGTGACAAAATAGAATCTGGCACACCTGTTCCGGGCATCTCGGATACTCCGGCAATAAAAGGTTCGGCAAAACATCGACAATTATAGGCTTGGCCAGGATGCTCATTACCGGGAGCTGAATCCCACCGAAAAACACGGTCATCATTCTCGGCATGCGCTGAGCGCACTTTATCATCATCCCTGGACCGCCAGATATAGAGTTCGATCCCAAGCGCCCGTTGACGCAGTTCGTTAATCAACCCTGAAAAACTATGCAAAAGACGTCTTTCCATTGATTGACGTGCCGAGCGGATTCGTTCTGGATGTGTCTCCCATTCCTCCCAAATTATTTCAAATCGTCTATCCCACTCTGCTAAGGCTTCACTTCGTGCCGAGGCCATGTTTAGCAAATCTGTCTCATGCAACGGCGGAGAGAATATCGGCCCTAAAGCCTGCAACAACATTGTGGTATTGCGCTCTGTTTCGCCATCTAACATGCTGGAGAAGTGCGTGCGCAGCCGTGAGAAGTCCGCAAATTCAGCTTTCACTGCAAGATCGAGGCGTTTACCAAAAGTCTGTCCATCTTGCTGAACTAGAAGAAACTCGCCGGTTCCTCCCCTCCTAGCAAATTGACTTAATTTTGTTTCCATTTCCCACACCTATGAATTTACGCCAGTTTTATAAGTTGCTGTAAATTGATTAAAACTTTCGATACAAAGCGTGCGGTGTAGTCTTCTGGAACCTATGTGAACCATCTATTAGGTAGCCCCTAAGGGCTGTTGGTAATTAAAATCTCTGCCTATTAGGACTCCTTATCCCCCAATATGCGCGCCCAGAAGCTCTTGGGCTTCGCGCTCTGATCCTCGACCAATGCCGTGATTTTATTGGCTTGCTCACGCCAATTGTCACGGTCGGTCTTTACTTCGTCCAGCATCTCACGCAGAAGTTCAACTTCCCTCTGTAACACACTGGTTTTATTAGGGGTTTCACTTTGTAACATTGTAGGGATTGCGTCACTGTCGTTTGAAATGGCAGGCCATACTCTAAAAAGCTCAGATGCTTCAATAACCCACCCTCCCTTATCGCGCGGATTTGCCGATAACTTCCCGCTTTTTATGGCTCTTGTGATGGTTGGAACACTTTTCCCAACCTTCTTAGCCGCCTGTGTTGCTGATAGCTCCATCCTGTAACCTCGCCCCTTTCACACTCTAACATTATTATATTTTGTTAGGGTAACATTACTCTAACGCCCCTTACAATGGAAACATTTGGCGACTCCTTTTCACAGGCAGTCAGCACCAGCTAGAAAGCAGCATGGATTTTGTCGTTACCGCTGTTCTGGAAAGATTGATGGCGAGCATAAATTCGTGTCACCACACAAAACAACCCAAGGTGTATTTATCCCATTTGGCATTTAGTGCCATTTTTGGACGCAAGTGCCAAAACAGATGGCATCTACGTCCAAATACGTCCAAACAGGGTGGCATCCGCGTCCATTTACGTCCAAACGAGATGGCATCTACGCCCAGAGGCATGTAACACTCTGATATTATTCATTTTAAATTTATTATGACGATACGGCCATATTATGCACTAATAAACGTGTAAAAACAAACACTTGCACCTCGATTTATCGAGCTGCGTAGCGTGTGGTAACAAAAATGAGGTCAGAATGGCCGTAATACAACCTATGGGAATACACTAATTTCTAGTAGTTGCTTATGCGAACTCGCTGACGAAAAAGCCCCTCTTGCATTTCGGGGTTTCTATAACTACATTTATGTAATGACATTATTTCGGTTCACATGGGATGAGGCCAAGAACCTCTCCAATCAGAAGAAACATGACGGGATCGAGTTTGAGGTTGCCGCCCGTGTCTTCAGTGATCCTTTGCACCTGATGATGCAGGACCGGATTGAGGAGGGGGAGGAACGCTGGCAGACCCTTGGCGTTGTGTATGGGGTGACGGTGCTCCTGGTCGCGCACACCATCACCGAGGAAACCGAGGGGCGCGATCCTGTTGAGACCATCCGGATCATTTCGGCCCGCCGCGCCACCCGCAGAGAAAGGAAACGTTATGAGCAAGAAAACAGTTAGCTACACCCTCGATACTTTGCCGCCCCTAACAGCGGCCCAGAAAAAACACCTGGACGATTTGGCTGCACTGCCGGATCACACGGGGGATATGCCCGAACTGACAGCGGCACAGCTTTCCGAGATGAAGCCAGCGGCGCTCTATCGGCCTGTTAAGAAACAAATCACGGCGCGCGTGGATGCTGACGTGCTGGCATGGCTTAAATCGCAGGGGAAGGGCTACCAGAGCCGCAWKRWYKYYAWTMTKYGMYRYKRRAWSCWCTSSMCYYSCWAAWARYYMYMASGCRSCTGTATNNCYRAWTYTKWSMMYTSKYSMAGAAKSKTTCAAATTGCTTGGCAATTTGGGCCCCGTCCAGCGGAATACCTTTGCTTTTGCACCACTTGCGGAAATCATTGGCGATGAGATTTATGTCTTTGCCATTGCCGTGCTGCTTTGCAGTCTCGCCCCAAGGCTGAGAATATCGGATACCGCCGGTGTCAGGGAAGGGGTTTGCGGGTATTTCAACCGACCCCTCGCGCCGCGCCTTGCGGCCTGTCTTTGGGCGATCCAGTTCTGCTTTGACAGGCTTAATGTCGGGCTTCACCTCCCAGGATATTCGCACAGCATCCACATGCCGTCCATCCTTGATTGGGGTGGCCTTCACTGTGAACCGCGCCAGCTGGTTGACCTCAGAAACGGCAGGTTTCAGGGCGTCACGACTTAGATGTGTCCAGCGCACAAGTTTTCCCTCCGGCACCCCCAGCATACCGCGCAATTCCTTGATGGTGAATATCTGGCTGACCTTATGGTCAAGATTCACCAAGGATGAAATATGCTGNAATAGTAGGATGGAATATTTGGAGCGCAGATTAAACACCGTCTGCCGGTCGATTATGGCCCAGTGATTGCTGTCCGCCGCCAGCTTTTTAAACAAGCCACCGAACCACCAGCGCACGGTGATTTCACCAGTATCGTCCTCAAAACGATAATCAATCTTGGCGTGGTCGAGGAATCCACCGATATGCAGCTCCTTTGCCTCCACATCATCGTAATGGAACGTAGCGGCCCGCAGCTGGGTAAACAGCGGCATCAGGCTGGCCTTGTCATGCTTACGCATACCCTTGATGGCGCGGAAGTCACTGGCCCTGAGTTCATGGTGCCTATCCTCCGCCATAGCTCCAGCCGCGCGGGCTATCATCAGGTGCAATAATTTAAGGGCCTGCGCTGAAGGCGGATGCTCGATATAGGTTCCCCGGGCAATCTCGACCGGAAGCACCGTATTGCTGTCATCATAGGCCCGATCTTTGGCCACTTTTAGAGTTTTATTCATGGACGGGTTTATCAGTGATATCTTCCGTCCTGTCAAGGCGCATGTATCGCCCCCATTTCCGTCTTTTACGCCCCCATTTCCGTCTTTTACGCCCCCATTTCCGTCCTTTAGGCGGCTAACGTTTTGTTTTAACTATAGAATCCAGCCCTGAACTTATAGAACATTAGAACAAGTATTGCGCAGAGCGCTTTTTTAAAAAATATTTAGAGGATTTGGAGCACTCTTTTGACCTTTGCGCCACTTTTGGGGCCAAGAATATTCATAGCTTATATTGTCACCTGCTCAGCCCATAAAATTGATTTACGGAAAGCCGGAACCATTTGCGTTGCCGTGAAGTGTAGCAAGGCTCTTATTCATCCAATGGATCAGGCCCAAGCATAGCCAGAAACTCCGTAAAGCTATCTGCAATATGGTGATAAAGCGTGGCTTCCTCAGGGTCATACTTATCAAAGCCAAAATCATCGATAACGGGTACCAGCTTTGGTGGGGTGTTATGATCGCGAATATATATCTTACCATAATTTTTGGTCCTGAGGTCCATAACAAACATGTGCGAGCCAGAATCAAAGGCGATTTTCAAAAGTTGCCGCCGAACCTCCTTTGAAAAACCCCCTAACCGTTGGACCGAGATCGACTCAGATTCATTGTCAACCAACCCAAGCATTGTATGAATAGCTGTAGAATTCCAACTTTCTACACGAATATAACTGTCATTTGGTGCGTATCCTCCGTTATGTTTAAGCAGGAATGCACGATATTCACGCGGCAAAACAATGMCTCGTTTGAGTGCAAAATCATCCAATGCGGCTTCATTGGTTGGTTCAAATGGTTCTCTGAAAATCATTTGCAATATCTTACACGAGAGATATCTCACCCCTACCCGTCATCCGGTTCTGGCCCGAGCATGGCTAGAAATTCCGTGAAACTATCGGCAATATGGTGATAAAGCGAAGCTTCTTCATAATCATGCTTATCGAAACCAGTATCATCGAGTTGAACAATTTTTA
Organism: Cohaesibacteraceae bacterium; assembly: GCA_016764535.1. Lineage (GTDB taxonomy): Bacteria > Pseudomonadota > Alphaproteobacteria > Rhizobiales > Cohaesibacteraceae > JAESRR01. The sequence goes on from JAESRR010000231.1 coordinate 5,470, forward strand.
GCGGAATTTCGTCAGGATCGTAATAATATATATGTCCGTGAAATCGCAAGCGGAGATCCATGATAACTGCCTGCCGCCCAATGTCCGACGCCACATATAGGAATTTCCGATCGATTACCTTGGAAAAATTATTAAAACGGTTGCGCTTTATGTTGAACAGTGGGTCTTGCGTGAACCCTTTTATCGCCAGAATAATAGACCTGTTGGGGTAAGGAAGCTCAAAATACCCACCGCTTTTGACGATTCCACCGCCTACCTCTTTTAGGTAATTACGAAAATCAGTAGGTAAATCAAACTCTCGAAAATCTTCAAGCTCTGTAATTTGAGTTTCTGTAGCCTTTGGGAATGTTTTGGAAAAATACATAATTACCTCCTTCTTGCAATGGATGCACCGCCACGATGTGAAAATACTTCATTGATTATTCTAGGCACAAGCATCATGGTTTTAATGTCTTCACGGTGATGCCAAGTCCAGTCACTATCTGGCGGACCGCTACCCCATTCGGGATGACCAGCAGCAATATTAGCCCTTCTGAAATCTATGTTGTTACCAACCATTTTAATTTCAACTGACCTTACCCCGCTTGGGTGGTCCATAAATGGTGAAAAGTCTGGGAACCCATCTTTGTATACGACCTGAACAATACGGCGCTCACCCAATAAATCAAGCTCCAAGCTAAGCTGAAAGTGCCCGTAATATTGAGAGCGACAATAATCCAGGCCAGTATTGCAACAATATTGGAAAGTGCCCGTGAGTGGAGGATGCGCGATGCCACAGCAATAAACAGCCATGCGATGGCAAGTGCAAAGCCAAGTTTGATAAAAAATGCCCGCGATGGCCATGTGGTATTGACGATGACCAGATAAGCAGTTCCGGTAAAGACGCTGAACAAAATCCATTCAAGCCGCCGCACAAGTGCAGCAAAAACCCGCAACAGACCCGGGCTTAACTTAATTTGCCGCAACCATGTCTCGAGCTGTGGTTCAAATTTGCGCGAAATAAGCCGTGCGACAAGATATGACGCGGTCAAAATGAAAATTTGATAGAGCGTCCACGGCTGGAACACCACCTGCCACAGTCGCGATAACACGGATTGGATTTCGGTAGTCAATGTTTCCATCAAAATTTCACAAATGGGTTCAATGTATCTCTAGAATACACCAGCAGCACGCAACCAATCAACTGGACAGCAAACGGTGGATATTGCCATATGGCAGCTTCATTAATATTGCGTCCCTGTTCTT
>JAESRR010000232.1 GCA_016764535.1 Cohaesibacteraceae bacterium
GCCGGTCATCATTTCAATGTCCGATGCATTTAGCGAAGTCGCACGCACCCGCACACGAACTTCTCGAGGGCCAGGCTGCGGCTTTGGCACATCGGCAAATGCCAGTTGATCCGCTGTGCCATACCTGTGTTGCACAATCGCTTTCATTCCGCCTCCAGACCAATCCGCCCTGTTTCCCCATGCAGATAGGGTGAATTGCGATTGATCTCAAGGGCCGGGACCGCGTCACATTACGCAAATGTAATTTGCTTCACACACGGCCTGGCTGCCACACTGGCTTTCCAACCAGACAAACGCACATCAATACAGGAAATATCGGCAAACCAATTAAACAAAACATCGGGGAGACAATGCAATGACAAGAATGACAGCTGCAGATTTCGATCAGGGACTTCTCGATCTTTATGATTTTTACGCCCATGGCATGATCGATAAACGTCAGTTTTTGCAAAAAGCCGGGCGCTATGCCGTCGGTGGCGTTACTGCGCTGGCGTTGTTTGACATGATGCAGCCCGATTACGCCATGGCTGAACAGGTGTCGTTCAATGACCCGGACATCACGGCCACATGGGAAACTTACGATTCCCCCAATGGCAATGGCGAGGTGCGTGGATATCTGGTGCGACCAACACGGGCGCGTGGCAAAATTCCAGCCGTGCTGGTGATCCACGAAAACCGTGGCCTTAACCCCTATATCAAGGATGTTGCGCGACGTGTTGCAAAGGCCGGGTTCATGGCGCTGGCCCCCGACGGGCTGACTTCAGTTGGCGGCTATCCTGGCAATGATACAGAGGGCAAAAAGCTCCAGCGAACTGTCGACCGCACCAAATTGATGAATGATTTTTTCGCAGGATTTGAGCATCTCACGACGATTGGCAATGGTAATGTCGGCTGCGTCGGCTTTTGTTATGGCGGCGGGGTTTGCAACGCACTGGCGGTGGCTTATCCGGAACTGAAAGCCTCCGTGCCGTTTTATGGTCGCCAGGCAAAGGCCGAAGACGTACCTAAAATCGAGGCACCTTTATTGCTGCATTTCGGCGGGCTGGATGCAAGGGTCAACAAGGGCTGGCCTGCCTATGAGGCGGCGCTAAAACAGCATGGCAAAACCTATACGGCGCATATTTATGAGGGTGCCAATCACGGGTTTCACAATGATTCAACACCGCGCTATGACGAGGTTCAGGCAAAGCTGGCGTGGGATCGCACCATTGGATTTTTTGATGAACATCTGAGTTAAATTTTAGCGCGGAGAGGTGATGCAACCAGGGTGTTGCTCACCACTTCCGCCAAACCAGGCGTCAGGTCCGAGCTATGGATGCTGATCCATATCAGCATGACATGGAGGGGACAAAACGTCGGTGAAACACAGCAAATTCAGACGGTTAACTCCACGTCAGACATTCCCGCTGTGTCCATCTGAACTTGTTTCAGATTTCATAGCTCCGGCAATTGCTTCAACAATGCCAATGGGTGGTAGTTTGCGAACATACCATTCTCAATGCTCACTCGCGTTTGAGCGCATGCTGATCTCCATCACCGTGACATGGAGAACAAGCAACGCTGGTGAAACAATACCAATTCAGCCGGTTAACTCCACGCCAGACACACCCACTGTGTCAATCTGAACTTGTTTCAGATTCCATAGCTCCGGCCATCAACCGCGCTGTATCCCTCGTGTTTTCACCGATATGACAACACAAAAAGGCAAAGGGTCAATCATCCCACGCCTCTTCAAAACCTCATTGCCCCAACAGGGATTTCCTGCCGGTCGTATTCACGCCACCAACATCCTGAAGGGTGGTGAGCAAGGTATTGGTATTGGCAAAATCGGCCCGCGCGCCACGCCGGTTGCCCTTGTTGCCGGAGACATTCTGCGCCTTGCGCGAACGGGATGCGACCCGCACCGCTGCTTGCGGTACCGGGACCGGCGGCGGGGTATATCTGGGTTTGGAAGCTCCACACATAGTCTTGTCCTCTGGGTTGGTAGTCAGATAGTTTGATTGTTATTGGCACGTCTCACCCGAACGGATCATAATTCTCGCCCGCCGCATGATGATTGCCAYCACCACCSAGCRGRCTTTGTTTCACCRCCRGGTGAGCGAAKGTYAGCGCCAGCGCATCGGCCCKRTTGGGCGAGGGAATATCCCGCGCCTTCATGTCGTCCTTGCTTTCCAGCTGCAATTTGCCATCAAGCCGCGCCACCAGTTCCGGGCCGATCAAATCATAATAYAAAACGTCATCATCSGGGTCGATCGCGCCGCCCTCTTTYAGCCAGTCACGCAAGCCCTTCCACATTTCYACMCGCTTGTTGAGACAGCCCKCGTCAGCAGATTTCTSTGCRAACCACACCAGCTGCCAGGCCCGTCCCCACGTTTTGCCCGCAGAATAAATCCCGGTACCATGGCCACCATCGATAAATACCGCATCGGCCTCCAGCTCCTGCTCAAAGCGCAGGATCTGCTGCGCCACGGCGATGTCATTATCGTTCTTTTCAAAGCTCGCCAGCTTGCGCGCATAAAACCCCTGGCGCAGATAAATCACAAATTCGTCTTCCCCGGTCCATGCCGGATCAACGCCAATGATTTTGGGYGCAAAGCTGTATTGCTCCTTGCGCAAATGYCGCTTGCGCGCTGCATCCACATCCGCAGTCGCGATAAACTGCCGGGCAGACGATGAAGGGAACATRCCGCGCACRCGAATTTTCACCAGATCACTCTCCTCGCCATGGGTATCCACCAGCCTTTTYAAAAACGCCTTGTTGGTGCCCGGMACMKYGCGGCTATCRATCTGCCGGGTYTGCCACATATGCCGRAACCGGCGAAAGCACTCACGAAACCGCCCYGTATTGYGSGTTGGATTRCCRAAMACCACCCAGATGATGATCGTCTCCTCATCCGTCAGCGCACCTTCGGCCACTTCCCACACCCGGTCGGCAATTTTGGAAGCCTCGTCAAACAGCAGGACGATTATTTTGCCCTTGTTATGCAGCCCGGCAAACGCCTCGGTATTATGCTCTGACCAGGCAATAAAATCGGTGCGCCAGCTATCRGCATGCAGYCTGTCTCGCGCCTTGATCGTCAGCGTCTGGCTGGTAAACCAGTGATGGGTYAGCGAGGTRCGAAACCACTTGGCAATCTCGGGCGAGGTTTTGGTCCGCAACTGGTTTTCKGTATTGGCRGTGATGACRATCTTGCAATCGTCAAAACACGACATCGCCCAGTTKGCCAGCATACCCATYTGSGCTGATTTACCRATGCCATGCCCGGAKGARACGGCAATTTGYARYGGYTGGTGCCGGGTCTTTTKATCCTGCARRTGCTTGCCGATGATCTGGTTGATATCGCTTTGCCAGGCGCGTGGACCATCCATTTCATGGAGTGTTCCATGTCCCCAGTCCCACGCAAAATTTGCCCAGGCCTGAGGATCGTACTGGCAGTGCGTAACCGCATCAAGGATTGCACTGTCTGTTGGATTGAGAACCTCATTACTCATCCAGCGGCATCTCTACAGGATTATCTGCTTTACTCTCATCCGGAGAACTTCGCCCTTTAACAAAACTTTCTCCTGCTGAAGATCGCGCTTTCGCAAGTTCTTTCCCCGGAGAAAAACGCGCCTTCGCAAAACTTTCTCCTGGAGAAGATCGCGCCTTCGCAAAACTTTCTCCTGGAGAAGATCGCGCCTTCGCGCGTGCCACCCGTTCCGCCAGACCATCAGTCACCGTGACATCCAGCCGATCATTATAAAGTCCGGTAAATCGGGCCAGTTGATCCAGCGCCTTCCCCTTGTCGGCCAGCTTGGGAATAAAATTGCCCTCACGATCCCAGGTCCAGCCGACGATCGCACTGCGAATGCTTTTCGGCAGCGCCGCAAGATCCCGTGGTCCACGAATACCGGCAGCCCATAACGGTCCCGGGTCAAAAAACGCAATGTTGACAATCTCGGTGAGTATCCGCTCCTGATTGATTTGCAATTTCTGCTGCATTTCATCCTGGCGTAGTTCCAGCGCATCGCGCACAGCAGGCACCTGCAAAAAGCTGTGCCCGGCAGATGCCAGATTTTGCGCTGAAGACCCGGCCCGTTTTGCGGCAGCCGATGCATTGGCGTCAATCAGATATTCCGCAACGAACCGGCGTTGCAGTTCCGTCAGCGGAGTGGAGTTGGCCTCAAAATTGTTCATGTTGCGATAATACCATCATATTGCTCGATCTGACAAGCAAAATTGAAGAGAAAATCGAAACGACAACTTGAAGCACCAAATATATTCAGAATAAATTTGATGAAATAATCATAATAACTCGGGATACTACAGTATATACAGATATAAAGCAGTATATAACTACATATATCCATTAGTATTATTATTGAACAGAGAATATTCAGCATAGTTCCTGTTAAATATCTGAAAACAAACGGCTAAATTTTTCTTTCTGCTGGTTGCAATAAAAGTGTTGCGATATGTTGTGTATTGCGCAACAATATCTCCATTAACACGGAGAGACCCATGTCACAGACATCCCCAACAGTTGATACCGCTGGCAAAAGCTCACTGCCTCATATCATCTCGCCAATTATCCCCCGCCCGCTTTTACCCGGTACAACCCCTGCTGCCGGGATCAATCAAACCCTGCGGCTACGGCCCTTTCGCAAATATGTCATGGACACCATGCCCGACAGGGTGCTCACCCATCTGGTCGATGTCGCCTATCTCTATGATGTGCGCGTGCAGGACCTGATTGGCAAATCGCGATCCCGCACGATCGCCCATGCCCGGGCCGAGGTTTTCTGGCGGATCTATTCCGGTAATTCCAAATTGTCGCTCGAACGTATCGGTGTTTTTTTCGATCGCTATCATTCCACCGTGCTGCATGGCATTCGGGCGTATTGCCATCGCAAGGGCATCCCGGCTCCAAACGGCATTACNCTGATGAAACAGCATCGCGACACCACAAGTGTGTCYTCCATTTGAAAGTACTGTTGTGAAAATCACATGCACGTGAGGTATGCACATGAATTCGCCGTTCTACATCATCCACGAARCCTATGAYRCCGGAATACAGGCTGATCAATATGCRAGTTTTRCMGAGGCACTGGACGCWGTRCGCTGTTCTGACGGCATGCGGGTAGTCGCAGCGACACATATAGATCTAAAGGCCGGGACAGCTCACGACATCACAGCAGATATCGCGGCCGCATGGTGGGCACGAGAGCGTCGTGACTATCGCGAAATAGACCAGATCCCCGATTTTCTCATCACCCACGGAGCGGGTATCGAGGAAGATTTCCATAATATCCAGCGCGATGCCCGCGATACAGCCTGGTCTCTGCGACTTGATAGCACCACCGGTTTCTTACATGTCGGGGTGAGACAGCATTGATGGTCCTGATCGAGTTTACAACAATCATCATTTTCGCCACCGGGCTCTATTTACTGGTGCCGGAATGAACCAGCCATTTGATAAGTACCATGAGGGAAAATAAACATGCCGCATTATGTTTCAACCGCATTGATGCTGGAGGATGGCGCACTGGTTTTCCGTGCGCCGCGTCATGAACACGTCAAATCAGTAACCCAGGCCCGCAAGGCAGCGGCCCGCTATTGGGGCGGTATCGCCCGTCGCCATGGTGCTGTTCCGGTGCGGTTTTTTATTGCCGAAAAATCAGCCGGGCGCATAACAATCGCCGAGCGCGCCATGAGTGAACGCCACTGGCGTTGCTTCCCCGCGCCTGAAGTCGATGAAAGTTCCGAACCCCATGTCGAGGCGCTGGTCAGCGCACTGGGTGGTGTCGCACTTCCCCCCCAACACCCAATGCCGGACGAGCTGGAAATCAACGGTGTGCTGTATCAAAGGGTGGAGTGATGTTTTTGCCAAATCAACAAATAGCCACCCAGGTTGGAATCTGCTTCAAACACAACCCATATACGACATAGTGTTGACATGGTTCACATTCACACTACATATAGTATACAGGGGCAGTCAGTGTGAGAATCAGGAAGTAGTGCATGATTACAGGTCTCAGTCATATGACCTTCATCGTCAAGGACCTCAACAAAACCGAGGCCATGTTGGTGAAGCTTCTTGGGGCGCGCAAGATCTATCAATCAGACGATCATCATTATTCAATTGCCGAAGAGCGGTTTTACGTGGCCAAAGGTATGTGGATTGCCATTATGCAGGGCGAACCGCTCCCCTCAAAAACCTACAATCATGTGGCCTTCAAAATTGAAGAGGACGCGATCGATCCGTGTCTTGAGCATCTGGAAGATTTGGGTCTGGAAATATTGCCTGGCCGCACGCGCATTACTGGCGAAGGTCACTCGATCTATTTTTATGATTATGACAATCACTTGTTCGAATTACATACCGGCACGCTGGAACAGCGCCTTGAAACATACGCTGTCGCCTGAAACAGATAAAATGAAAAGAAGCAGGACCTGTTAATTCAGTGAGTTCTGTTTGTCCAGCATGGTTCGAATATTGGTAAAAATAACAAGACAAGGCATGTTGCCTATTCGAGCATTTATTGCTTTTAACCGCCCTTGCCGGGCAAACCCTTTGCGCTGATCACATCAATCACGCGGAACACATTTAATTAACAGGTCCTGCCCCCGGTTTTTAACCACAGGTACAGCATCGGTAA
>JAESRR010000105.1 GCA_016764535.1 Cohaesibacteraceae bacterium
GACCGAATTAACGGCCCAGTACAACGAAATCCTCAGCCAGATCAACAAACTGTCTGCTGACTCGAGCTATAATGGTACAAACCTGATCAATAGCTCTTCCACGACACTGGAAGTTTCGTTCAATGAGTTCCGGGATTCAAACAAGTCATCACTGACAATAGCCGGTAAAAACCTGACTTCTTCCGGCTTGTCACTGACAGATGCGGCAGATCTCAGCAACACTGACGCCAATAACAGACTTGATGAATTGACCGCAGCGTTGACCACGTTGCAAAAAGCCGGCTCGGCTTTTGGTTCACAATTGACGACTGTGCAAATCCGGCAGGATTTCACCAAGGAATCAATTAATACATTGCAAACCGGTGCCGATCAGCTTGTTCTGGCCGATACCAACGAAGAGGGTGCGAACCTTCTTGCCTTGCAAACCAGACAACAGCTATCGACAACAGCTTTGTCATTGGCTTCCCGTCAGGATCAGGCAGTACTACGTCTCTTCTAAACGTGAAATCAAACTGGTTAGAATTAAAACGGTGGGTCTACGACCCGCCGTTTTTCATTTTGAACATGCAATTTTCTTCAGATTTTGACTAACTAATTTCAGTAAACCCGTCGGAAACTTTCTTCATGCTAAAATAGGTAATGATTCCCGAATTATATTTAAATCAGAGCAAGGAAATGCTTCATGGTGGCAATCGAGAACATCTGCGTTTCCAAAGATACTCCGCTTAAAGAACTGATTGGTATACTCAATGAACAACAGGCACATATTGTTCTTATTGTAGATGGCGACAAAAGGCTCACAGGGTGTTTCACGGATGGGGATTTGTTGCGTGCCATTCGAAGCGGAATGGATCTCGACCATCCGATAGACGGTCATTTTAATGCGTCTCCGATTTCAATTTCACAAAATGAAAGTCCATCTGCCGTGTTGCAGCGTATGCAACACAAATCAATTAATCAGTTACCTGTAATTGATGAAAATGGAAAAGTTGTGGGACTTGAATCCCGCAAGAGCCTAAAACCGGGAATTGGCATTCCCAATCAAGTCATCATCATGGCCGGAGGACTGGGAAGCCGATTGCGCCCCCTTACCGATACCATGCCAAAAGCCCTTGTCCCGGTTGGAGATAGACCCGTTTTACAAGTCATTCTGGAACGGTTTATTGCGCAGGGATTTATCAATTTTACGTTCGCGGTTAATCATATGGCGGGAATGATTGAAGATCATTTTGGCAATGGTGACTACTGGAATGTTCACATTGACTATTTGCGTGAAACCAAACCATTGGGAACTGCCGGAGCACTTTCTTTACTGAAAAATTCTCCTGAACATCCTGTCCTTGTGACAAATTGCGATGTGTTAACCGAGGCCAGGTACAAAGATATAATAGAACAGCATCAGCGGAATTCGCCCAGCGCGACTATTGCGGTAAGGGAACACAGCTATCAGGTGCCATATGGTGTATTACAAACCGATGGTAACGCTCTATGTGAGCTGGTAGAAAAACCGTTGTGTCACTGGAACATAAATGCGGGAATATATGTTCTATCACCCCAGGCATTTGACTTGATACCAGTCAACAAATTCTACGATATCACCGAATTGATACAGACATTACTTGAACAAAAAAAACGCGTTGAGACTTTCATAATCAGCAAGTACTGGATTGATATAGGCATGCCTGATGACCTGGAACGGGCAAGACAGGCGATCTAGTCAATTGTATGGAGACAATATTCCAATGATCGAATTCAATATTGCCGGTCGATCAGTCGGCCCCATGCACCCTCCCCTGGTTATCGCTGAAGTCGGCATCAACCATGAAGGAGACCTGGGCAAGGCGTTGGAAATGGTACATGCTGCGCATCAGGCTGGAGCGGAAATTGTCAAATTTCAATGCCATATTACTGACAAGGAAATGATCCCCACGGATATGAAACCAGGCGACATCAGTGACGAGAGCCTTTGGGATATCATCAAACGTTGTGAACTGACCGCTATTGAAGAGCTGGAAGTCCAGGCGCTGTGCAACAAACTGGGAATTATTTATCTATCGACACCGTTTTCAAGAGAGGCGGCAGACCGCCTGCAAGAAATGAATGTGCCTGCTTTCAAAATCGGTTCAGGAGAATGCAACAACCTTCCCCTGATTGAACACATATGTGGATTTGGAAAACCCATGATTATTTCGACAGGCATGAATGATCTGAAATCGATCCGGGCAACTGTTGAAATTGTGAGGAAATATCAAATTCCTTACGCACTCACACATTGCACCAGCATGTATCCCACGCCTTATAAAGACGTGCGATTGGGTGGCATTACAGACCTGGCCAGTAATTTCCCCGATGCAGTTGTTGGTTTATCCGATCATTCTCTTGATATCTATACTTGTCTGGGTGCAGTAGCTCTTGGTGCATCTATACTTGAAAAACACTTTACCATTTCCAGAGACTGGCCAGGGCCAGACACTGGAATTTCTATTGAGCCTGAAGAGCTGGCCAATCTTGTTAAAGGATCGGAAGCCGTCTGGCTTGCATCTGGCGGGAACAAATCGGTTCTTGATGCTGAAAAGCCGGTTATTGAGTTCGCCTATGCCAGTGTTGTTGCGATTGCACCCATCAAAAAAGGCGAAATTCTATCGCTTGCCAATATTTGGGTAAAAAGGCCGGGAACCGGACCAATTCACGCAAGGGATTTTAATAATTGTCTGGGAAAAATCGCCCGGCTTGACCTGAATGTACACGCACAATTATCACCCGGCGATTTCAAATAAACTGGAATTCTGACTAATGGCTGCTCTCCGAATAGCTGTATTCACTGGAAACCGGTCTGAATACGGCCTGTTGTTTCCCGTAATCAACACAATCCATATATCTACCAATGTTGAGTTATCACTGTTAGTTTCTGGCGCGCACCTGGATGCAGATTTCGGCCACACTCTTGAAGAAATCGAGCACGACGGATTTCATATTGCCAGCCACATTCAATTTGTAAAATCCAGTAGATCTCTAAAAGAGACGCCTGCGGCCATTGGACAGGGTATTATCGCGGTTCACGAAGCTCTCCTGGTACACAAGCCCGATATTCTTCTCGTGTACGGAGATCGATTTGAGGCCTTTGCCGCTGTAATCGCCGCAAGTCAGATGGGATTGCCTGTCGCCCATATGGAAGGTGGAGACATCACCGAGGGCGGCACACTTGATGACAGCGTACGCCACGCGATGACAAAGCTTTCTCATYTGCATTTYACCACAAATGAACGCGCCAGAAATCGCGTTTTAGCCATGGGGGAAGARGCATGGCGCGTYACCAACACCGGTTTTCTTTCGATGGGAGRTGCCGCGATGTTGAATGTCGCGTCAGATGARTTGCTTCTAAAAAATTACRACCTGGATCCCGCTCTTCCGCTAATAATATTTACAGAACACGCCATAGCACTCGAAACCGGGACAAATGTTCCCCGGTTAAAACAATCCTTGCAAGCATTGAAAAACATAGCCCCGGAAGCTCAAATAATTATTACGTACCCGAATAATGATGCGGGTGGCCGCCTGATGATAGACCAGCTTGAAATCTGGTTCAGGGATGAACAGGGCAAGAACATACAACTGCATAAATCGTTGGGTCACGCCAATTATCATGGCCTTCTTGCAATGGCCAGGTTCCCGGACAGGCGCATAGTTTGTGTTGGCAATTCATCTTCGGGTCTGAAGGAAACACCGCTATTTCAATGTCCTGCTGTAAACATTGGTGATAGACAAAAAGGGCGGCTTCAAGGGAATAATGTAATCAATACCGCACACAACACCAAAGACATCGAGGACGCCATTCGGACAGCTCTTTGGAATGAGGAGTTTCGTGAGCGCGCAAGTCTTGCGATTAATCCATATCAAACCGGCGATGTCGGAGCAATTATWGTCAAWACATTAYTGAGCCARACAGACAACAAAGACATATTGCGAAAAAAAATGACCTTAAAGGGTGAAWYTCGCTCGGGGTGGTTTCGATGAATGCACCTCCTGTTAAAATTCTTGCTGTCATCACTGCTCGTGGCGGATCAAAAGAACTACCACACAAAAATATATATCCTCTGGATAACAAACCGCTCATTGCATGGACGATTGATGCTGCATTAAATGCCCGCCTTGTTACCCGTGTCATTGTTTCAACCGACGATCAGGAAATTGCAACAATTTCGAAAACATACGGCGCTGACATACCCTTCATACGCCCGCTACATCTCGCAACAGACGAAGCCAGCTCTCTGGATGTGCTTGTTCACGCTGCCAGACAATGCCCGGGATATGACTATGTTGTGTTGCTGCAGCCGACATCCCCTCTGAGAACATCTCTGGATATCGATCAAACAATTGAATTGTGTACCAGGCACGGAGCACATTCTTCCACCAGTGTTTGTGAAACAGAAAAACCCCCAAATAAAATGTACTATCTGGATGCGTATGGAGACATGAACAAAATCATAAATGATGATGGCGTACAGAAAAGACGGCAGGAACTGCCGCATTGCTTTGCACTAAATGGTGCAACTTATGTCATCCAGACCAAACGATTGCTCGACGGGCAAGAACTGGTTACCCAAAATACAAAAGCATTCATCATGCCCAAATCCCGTTCAATAGATATTGATGATCTGTTTGACATTAGATTAACCGAAACAATCATCAAACATGGTTTTGCTGATCAGATTTAAAGTTTACCAGCCGATACAAAATAACTAAACCGTTGTTTTTTATCGTTAATTGAATAGTGATTCCTCCGGTATAAAATCCATCCAGTCACACGTGATTTTGGTGCTCAAATGAATATATTTCCACAAAAAAGACCATTTAATCCAGCGACTTACGCACCTGGAATAAACGATGCCGAGCCGTTCTATGGTTTACCTGCAACAATTGAATTTTGTTCTCGTTGCACCATTTCCAACCAGAGACCAAACTCCACTGTTGAATTTCAAAATAGCGCAAAGGCGAAAAAACAAACCATTAATTTTGATGACGCGGGTATATGCGATGCATGTCGGGTAACCGAACAAAAACATCATCAAATCAATTGGGAAGACCGTCGCGAAGAACTCATCATCCTTTGTGATAAATATCGCCGCACCGATGGCCGGTATGATTGTATTGTGCCAGGATCGGGAGGCAAAGACAGTGCCTTTGCTTCGCATGTTCTAAAAGCCGAATTCGGGATGCATCCCCTGACTGTTACGTGGGCTCCCCACATATACACAGATTGGGGCTGGAAAAATTTCCAGGCATGGATTCATTCAGGGCTGGACAACTATCTAATCACACCAAATGGGCGCGCAACACGATTATTGGCAAGGCTGGCGCTTGAGACCATGTTTCATCCATTCCAACCTTTTATTATTGGCCAACGTAATGTCTCTCCTCGCCTGGCTCTTCAGTATGATGTGCCATTGGTTTTTTATGGAGAAAATCAAGCAGAATACGGCAATCCAATTGCAACCAACGCATCTGCCCTCCAGGACCAGGCATTTTTCATGTCACAGAAAAAACCTGAAGAAATGATGCTCGGCGGCACAGAAGTCGGAAGATTGATCAGGGATTTTGGATTGGAACTAGCCGATCTTGCACTTTATTTGCCTATCAAACCCGAGGCATTTGAGAACAAATCCGTCGATGTGCATTACCTCGGATACTATTTAAAATGGCATCCACAGGGAGCCTATTATTATGCGGCCGAACATTGTGGTTTTGAAGCAGCACCGGAACGAAGCGCAGGTACTTTCTCAAAATATAGTTCTATTGACGATAAAATGGATGATCTGCACTATTATACAACGTTCATAAAATTTGGCATTGGTCGTGCTACTTACGAATCCTGTCAGGATCTGCGCGCTGGAGATATTGATCGAGAAGAAGCCATTGCGCTTGTCAAACGGTTTGATGGAGAATTCCCGGATAGATTTATCGACGAACTGCTCAATTACCTGTCGATACCTGAAGATCATTTCCCCATTGCCTCAAGGCAATTTGAACAACCGGTAATTGATCCAGAATATTTCAATGATTTAACAAATACATTCAGATCACCTCATCTTTGGGCTTACAATAAGGATCAATGGTCGTTGAAAAATGAGGTATTCAAATAAGATATGAATTTACTTTGCCTGTTCTTCATTTGCTAAAATTGGCGACGACATTTTCCAACCAGGATCTCATTTCGGGCAATACACTTTTTGGATCATCATCATAGGCGTACCCATGGTATTTCTGATGGGAAAACCATGGTATATATTCCTGCCTCATACTAATGCCAGAATAATCTTTTCCATACCTGAAAGATAAAACTCCTACAGCTCCAGCGATACTGCCTGTTGTTGTATCCGGAACAATAACTCCATCCATCAGTTCAGTCAGCGCAGTTAGATCCAGTAAATTGTCAAACAAATCAATTTCATCAATAGTGTTAATCTTCACGCCGGTTTTTGTTTCAAATGCGCTCAGCACTTCATTTCGAACCTTGTATTGCAAATTGAAAAAATCAGCCTTTCATGGACCAC
>JAESRR010000233.1 GCA_016764535.1 Cohaesibacteraceae bacterium
CTTGCGATGGAGTAGACCAACCAAGCCTGCGATGTTTCTCCGATGCTTGCCCCACCCCCTGTGTCGTGCTGAACTCGTTTCAGTGCCCATAATGCTGTGTCACTTCACATTGCCACGGTGGTAAATGAGATCCGGCTTTCGTAACATTGTTCATTCACCGGTTTATCGAACGGGGCAACAACAAACTCCCCCGGCCCCTCCCACATTCGGTTCTTCCTCCTGCATCTCCGCACACAAAAGAGGCCCAACCCGTGMAGGTTCGGCCTCGTGTTGCTAATTGTGTCTCTGCGTTCACCTGCCCGCCAGGCGCGCCCCGCTCAGGAGGCCTTGCGTAGTTTCTTCAAAAACCCGTCAACCTGGTCCTGCATCTCTTTGGCTTGTGAGGATAATTCAACAACCGCAACGTTAACCTGACCCGATGCATCGCCAACACTTCTGGAGCTGTCACTCACATCCTGAATACCTGTTGAAACTTCCGTCGTACCATCAGCTGCCTCCTGCAAACTACGYGACATMTCACGGGYCGTTGCTTCCTGCTCTTCCATCGCMGCTGCAATCGCYGTTGAAGTCTCCTCAACCTTTTGAATRACWGTKCCAACCTGATCAATCGAATCCACCGCAAGATTGGTCGCTGCCTGAATATCGSTCACATGCACCGAAATGCTTTCCGTCGCYTTRGCCGTTTCRTTGGCCAATGCYTTMACTTCACTGGCAACMACCGCAAACCCCTTGCCTGCTTCKCCSGCACGCGCCGATTCAATCGTCGCATTCAGCGCCAGCAAATTGGTCTGTTCGGCAATMTCCTGAATRAGATTGACAACTTCWCCAATCTTGGTCGAAGTCTCCATCAGACTTTGCATATGCTGCGTGGTKASCTCAACATTCTCAACTGCCTGTCTGGAGGCCCTGGACGCCACACCAACCTGCTGGTTRAYCTCCTGTATYGARGMTGACATYTCTTSCGATGAAGAAGCTGCCGTRYTCACATTGSTCGARGCWGYCTGYGAGGCTGTGGAAATAGAATCCGCACTGGTGCTGGTACTGGTTGCCATCGTGGTCAAATTATCCGACGTGGTCCGCAAACCCTCAGCCGAGGTGTTCACATTGCCAACAAGCCGCCCGACACTGGYTTCAAACKCWSTYGCCATCTSCATCATCGCATCATGCTGACGTTTTKCACCACGCTCCCGYACRGCYKSYGTCTCGKYYTCCTGTTCSGTRCTYCTGATCATCGCCTTCTGGAARTCTTCACAAGCCCGCCCAATCGCACCAATCTCGTCATTGGACGAYRTATGGATCTCAACCGWSGTATCTCCCGATTTGAGCGCCGYCAGAACAGACATGATTTSGGAAAGCGGAAKGCCAACRAGCYGCGAGATCARATACCAGGMWAYAATCGCACCRATCAGCAAGCCGCCAAKCGAYACCCAGATKATCAATTTGAGCGCAAACTKCTCATGATGCTCGGCKKYAAGRGCTGCCTCWWYGGTRAACAGCTCRATCTGCTCAAGCARMGCTTCAAGYTCGTGATCAAGCTTGTCCTCGATCTTCTCAACAGCAACMGTCTTGTGATGKGCTTCAGATAYCCGYYCSGTTTGTAACAAMTGGAATATATSYYGKGCCTGTTCGGCATAGGCTTCATGCTGAAGTTTGATCTGTCTCATCTGATCCATAAYATGGCGGAATTCTTTTTTGTCTGTCGCACTGGTCGAGACTTCAWAATCATGGGCCGCWTYTATCTGGATCTTYTCGATATCCTTCTCCATCTYGCCATTRAGTTCYTCAAACAGCTCAATCGCATGACGCATATTCTGTTTGGCCAGTCGYMKATCKTCAGCTGCRTGGGYTTTGGCTTTATCGRMGGYRWKRTYGTCCCCGMCCGGARCACCCAGCGCCTCACCGGCMCGGATCGCCCGCTCAAAGTTCACCGCCTGTTCCAGCTGACGGATGGTCAAAACCGTTACCGAACGGGTCAATGGTAAATCACGCTCGGCAATGCCCACAAGTTCATCACCAATCTGGCTCATCTGCCAGATCGAAAYCCCGGYAATGACCATTGTGATRGCAAAACAAAAAGYAACAAGACCGTAAAGYYTGGTGGTAATTGACATGCCCTGCTCTTGTTGCAGATCGTCCATATCAATATCCGACATATCACCCGCCATTACACATTCCCTCTTTGTTGTATCGATCAGCACCAACAACCACAGATCAACATTGTACCGATGAGAACAAAATCGACCGCGATCCGACTTTGTTGTCCGCTCTGGTCAATATCAGGGGTTTATACTTAATATGCTGTATATTACACTCGTTCCAGATCCACATTACATTAACCATAACTGCACAACTCCATCAAACAGTTGATTTGTCTCCAGTTTCACCAATCAATATTTTCCGCGTACCAATCAGTACTACAGTGATACTCATGGGGCGGATCTCGGAGAACACGACCACCTCCGTGCCCGACCGCGGCTCAGAGCTATGGATGCTGATCTCCATCAGCATGACATAGAGAGGGCGGCAGGGGTTTGAGAAACCCAACAGGTTCGTCCGAATATTCCCAACATCACCCCACCCTCCATGTCATTCCAGCGAAGGCTGGAATCCATAGTGCGGCACCAATTCACGCCAATGCGGTTGTTGGAAGAAAGCCGTTTTGTTGCCCGCATTTTATGCGTGCTGCTGGATCCCGGCTGTGCGTCACATAGTTCCTTCGCCGGGACGACAACCGAGGGGCCAGCGTGAGCAGGTGCGAACAGGCGATATGGCTGCTCGATGAGAAGACAAGGAGAACACGGCCACATCCGTGTCTGACCGGGCTTCAGAACTATGGATGCTGATATACATCAGCATGACACAGAGAGAGTGGCTGGCGGTGGCGTGAACAACTGAATCAGTCGGTATTTCCAACACACACAACACCCACCATGTCATTCCAGCGAAGGCTGGAATCCATCATGCGGCACCAATTCACGCCAATGCGGTCATTACGAAGACACCATGAAATTCACTGCAAGCTTTTGTTTGCCCGCATTTTATGCGTGCTGCTGGATCCCGGCTGTGCGTCACATAGTTCCTTCGCCGGGACGACAACCGAGGGACCAGTGTGAGCAAGTGCGAACAGGCAATATGGCAGTTTTATGAGTAGACACGGAGAACACGACTACATCCGTGCTCAATCGCGGTTCAGAGCTATGGATGCTGATMTWCATCAGCATGACCCCCGAGGGGGTAACTGGGGCGGAGAGAGACAACCAAAGCAGAGATGTTACTCAGGCACCCACAACACCCGCCATGTCGTGCTGAACTCGTTTCAGTACCCATCACTCAGCTTTAATTCACACTAACAAAGGGTGTTTTATGCCCACCACTGGAGTCGACGCATCACCATTAGATTCATGCATAATTCAGGCAATGCACAACAGTCAGCCTGAATCACCGCAAATATGTAATTTGATTGAATCGACTCTGTTAATCGATCTGTCGGGATTGCAATTCCAGAACCATTTCAACGATCGTTCCATCTATGCTTACTTCGGATGACTCAATCTTCCACCTCATCCAGCAATTGCTGCGTGGTAATCTGACGACAATAGCCCTTGATGGTGCCAATGGAATTTTCGTGTCTGCTTGTCGAATACGTCGCACAGGCATCTGTCACCTGGGTAACAAGGTAGCCAAGATCACAGGCATCGCGGATCGCACTTTCGACGCACTGATCTGTAAGTACGCCACTGATCACCAATTGTTTGACGCCAAGATTCCGCAAAACATAATCAATATGCGTGGAAACAAATACCGAAGACGAGGATTTAGGCAGGCATATTTCATCCTCACCTGGCTCCAGTTCATCAATTACCCTGGCGTCCCAGGAACCCCTGGGCACGTTGAACCCGGTGATTTTGTAATCAAGACTGCGGTCACGACCGTCTTTGGTCAGGCTTTCAATGGTGGTATACATCACCTCCACCCCGGCATTGCGGCAGGCAGATTGCAACAATCGCATATTGGGTATTATCCGGGATTTCATCTCCGCAAAAAACGACCCATAGGTTTTGCTAAAATCCGCCTCGTTCAAACCGTTAAATTCAGCTCCATCGCGGTGCACACTGAAGTTCTGAACGTCAATAAAAAGAATGGCTGACTGGTTGACCACCAGTGGCAGATTACGTGTTAATGTCATGAATATTTTCCTGAAGATATTGCTCAATTATCGCGGACAACATTTCTGCCCACCATTGCTGACCGGAAACTTGCTGTAAATGATCATTGCGAATTTCGATCAGACTATGGGGCATGTCCCGTTGCTCTCCGTGCACGGGGACGAACCAGTCTGAAGAACCATCGATGACGTATGGCTGGTTCATACCTGTCTGAAGGCCGCTGTGGTTATTTGCGACAAGTTCCGCCAGTTTGCCAGACGTTTTGGTATCCTTGCGAAACAAAAAACCAATATCCCAGGGACGCTCCTTACCCGCCAGTACCGGTGTAAAACTATGGATCGCCAACACCAGTTGACGCGGATTTTGATCAAGCAAATTTGAAACCCTGTCGTGGAAGGGGTTAAAAATGTCCTCTATTCTTTGATCCCGTTCAGATGTCGTCAGATCCTGGTTCCCGGGAATGCGGGTTTGATCACTCACCGCAGGGATTGAACCGGACTGATCCGGTGGCCGGTTACAGTCAATTAGCAACCGGCTATAATTCTGCAATATGGCTGGCGCACCCAAAATTTGTGCGATCTTTCTGGTGAGGCCCGCCGCACCAATGTCCCAGGCTATATGACGATCCATGTCATCATCCGTTAATCCAAGGCTGCCAAGACGGGCGGGAATTGCACGCCCTGCATGTTCGCAAACCAGAACAACCGGGTGTTTGCTTGCAGAATTAACCAGCTCATAAACCGGCGGATCGCCGGGACCGATTAGTCTTCCGGCGTCACATTCCCGATCAACAATATTCATACTTTTTCAGCTTTAAGCGTCGCTGCAGGAAGCAGACCATTGGGACGGAATAGAAGAACAATTACAACGATTGCAAGGCCAATGGGCTCGCGAAATTCCTGAAATTCTCGTGGCAGGAATGCCGACAGGTACACCTCGATAAACCCCAGAAGGAAACCTCCGGCCACAGCACCGCGCAAGCTTCCCAGTCCCCCAAGGATCGCCGCAATAAAGGCTTTCAATACCGGGGTAAATCCCATCAGGGGATCGACAGATGCCCGTTGACTGACCCACAGGACAGCCGCAACACCGGCAAGCAATCCAGACAGGGCAAAAGCCCCGGCAATGACAGTATTGGCGCGAATACCCATGAGCCGGGCAACGGCAAAATCCTCGGCGGCGGCGCGCATGGCAATACCGGTCTTCTGGTGTTTCATAAACCAGTCCAGAAAAACCAGCATTACAATGGTCACAATTACGGCTGCGATCTTGTTTACGCCAATCACCAATCCGCCAAGGCTGGTACTTTCCGAAAGAATTGCTGGCAGTAAAACAGGTTGCGAACGTGCCGATATAAACACCTGAAACGTAACCTGGAGTATCATTGCGACCGCAAAACTTGTTACCAGCATGGTGGCACCCGAGCCGCCCCGAACCGGCCGAAAGGCAATCCGTTCCATGGCAATCGCTGCAAATACCGCAGCCGCTATTGCAAGAATTACCGCGATGGGAAACGGCACCGCTGCGAGACCGCAATACATCAGAACATATCCTGAAATGGTCATGAGTTCGCCATGAGCAAAATTTATCAGGCCCATAATCGAAAAGACCACAGCAAGGCCCAGTGCCAACAGGGCATATGTTCCGCCAAGCGCAATGGCGTTTACGGTCTGTTGTAAAAACAAATCCATCTATTCAGTTCCCAAAAAGGCATTTTCCAGAGAGTCAGACTGCCTGAGCTCGGAAGTGCTGCCCGAGGCCACAACGCGTCCACCAGCCATGACATATCCCCGGTCGGCGATTTCCAATGCCATGGCAACGTTCTGTTCGACCACAACAAGGGTCACTCCCTGTTTGCGCAAAACAGTTATCATTTCAAAGACCTGTTCAACGATGATCGGTGCTAATCCCAGGGAAGGTTCGTCCAGCAGCAGCAGTTTTGGGCCGCTCATCAATGCACGTGCCACCGCAAGCATTTGTTGCTGCCCGCCCGACAGGGTCCCCGCATATTGCGTACGGCGTTCCGCAAGGATGGGAAACAGATCATAGACCCGTTCATATGCCTGATTGATCCGGGCCTTTTCATTGATCGCATAGGCGCCAAGCATCAGGTTTTCAGCGACGCTCAAGGTGCCAAAAACCCGCCGCCCTTCAGGTGACAAAGTCAAACCGGCCGGTGCAAGAGATTCAGGTGCATGGCCGGTTATGTCTGTGCCATTAAAAATAATTTGCCCCGATGTTGCAGGAATCAGCCCGACAATGGCGTTCAGCGTCGACGATTTTCCTGCACCATTGGCACCAAGGAG
>JAESRR010000291.1 GCA_016764535.1 Cohaesibacteraceae bacterium
ATACCGATACAAAGGCACGAATGGACCCGGGGACCTTGCGTTCAGTTTTGTTTTCAAGGGGTACCCAGATTAATCGTTCCGTTGCCATCGCCACCAGCCGGGCACCAATCACCCACCACAGAGCTTCATATATCGGCACCATCAAATCAACGTAGTAGAATTCCAGGTTTTGAAATGCAAAATTGAGTGACAAGCTGCCTGCTGAAGCGAGAAATAGCGGCCAGCAAACCAGACGAAGCAACCAGCTTTGCAAACTCCAGAAAACCTTCATTCCGTCCCGTTTACGATCCATAAGATACGCAAATATCGAGCCAAAGATCGCAAATATCATCAAATATATCAAATAGGAACTGGGAACCAGGTCTCGAAGGGAGACAGTGCCATCAATCGCGACAACGCCTACTTCAAGTCGGGAAAAATCCGGTGCAGGTTTCCCGTAACCAACAAAATTCGGATCTCCCTGACCGCTTGAACGAATAATTTCCTGAGAAATCCACGCACGATCGGCCACCAGTCCAATCCCGGGCCCCAACGCTTTGGCTTCATCCAGACGATCCAGATAGGTACCACCGTCGGTCAGGCCAACACCCACAACATCTACCACATAAATCAGGTTGTTTTTGTTCAGCAATCGGTGATGAAAACTGGTCCCGATTAGCTTGCTGCCATAGTTTCTCGCAACTTTCAGAAAATCCGTTTCAAACCGTGCCTTGACGCGATAGCGACGATAATTCAATTCGCCAATTGTTTCTTCGCGATCCGGTTTGTCCAGAACAACCGGATCGACAGAATTGTTGAAAACAACATTCTGAGGATCAAAATCACCGCGATACCTGAACCAGACTACAAATTCCAGCTCGACGGTTTGATCACTTTTGTCGTAATTTGCTATTTTCTCTATCAATATACCGGAATAAACAACGTTGGTTCTATACATGAAGCGGTCATTTACATACAGAGCCCGTCCATCCCTGACTGCCTGAATATAGTTTTCAACTTCCCCTTGTCCAATCGGTTGTAACTGGGTGGGTGCAGAAATGATCTGACTGCCATTATAGGTTCCAACCTGAATTGGTTTGGATACTGCGCCATCTTCATCAAAAATTGTATTGCCGGTGAGCGCTGAAATTCCCCTGCCCTGACTACTCACTTTCAACAGATGATCGGCGATTTGCTTTCCCAGAATTGAAGCTTTTGCTTCGACATCATTCCCCACAAGAGCAAGTAGAGCCTCACCTATTATGTTGGCACTTTCATACCCATAGGCAGCAACCCAGTCCGGGGAATAACCATGTTTTTGTAAAAATGTACTTCTAAAATTTTGAACTTTTTGATTTGCGGTATCGTACATCAGGGGGGCAGCCGTGATTACACCATCAGTGTAAGATGAATAATTGAGCGAACCAAACCCGTCGGCAAATCCTGAAGTCCCAAGCAAATGCGGCCCCATGACGCGATTGACAGCCCGGGCATCACGCATTGCAACTATCAATTTTGCAGCGTCACTTCCATTCATAGCCAAATAAATGGCCCCGGAATCATTSGCCGCCTTTATTTCTTTAACGATGCGCTTAAAATCCTCGGCCACGTCGCCCTTTGATGAATCAAAAGACCAGCTATGACGCAAAGGAATACCAAACCTCTCAAATGCGGTCGTAAATTCCTCAACMATTTTTGTATTGGTTGAACTATCAAAAACGATAGATACAAGTTTCTCCTGCAAAATATTGCGCATGTAATTTGCGAGAAACCGGGTTTCATAATTCTGATCAAAAGTAAGCGAAAACAACGATTTGTAACTGGATGCCTGCAAATGCGCCTGGGGCGACGGGGTAATCAGCGCATAGCCGGATTGTTGAACAATTTTTGCGGTGGATTTAATTGCATCCAGCGACCAGGGACCAATTACTGCAACGGTATTTGCTTCATCAAGCGCCTTGCTTGCCAGACTGCCAGAGAGTTCGGCATCACTCTTGTTATCATAAAGCTGTAACCCGACATAATTGCCATCAACGCCACCCGCTTCATTGAGCGATTGCAAATACTGTTCCGCGCCACGCTGTAATGACAGACCGAGAGCCTGGTTGGGCCCCGTAAGTGGAGCAATTAAAGCAATGCGATAATCAGCTTCAAAATTGGTATCAAAAAGTGCCGAACGTGTGATCATTGAAACAGCAGTAGACAACATCACCAGTACCATGAAAATGACACCGAATTTTCCCCACTTGGATCTATTGTTCCATAGCAGATTTCCCACTGGGCCATTTTTATCTACTTGAGTATTTTCAAGTCTGGAATGYTCAATACTCTTTGTCATACTATTTCACTTTGGTTAGGTCACAGCAGCAAATACGCTGTTCAACTAGACAACGTTAAAATCGATTGTTTCGGTGGTGGTCAGAACGCCATCACCGATATTGACAGAAAAACTATCAGCACCGGATGTGCCATTGTTTGCGTACACAAATTCAGGTCCGTCTATGGTGAGCGAACCGTTTACAGGAGCGGTTCCAGCCGCGTGGGAAAGATCCGTACTATCAACATCCTGTCCCAGCAACAAGGCGCGATAAGTGGCACCCGAAGCAATATTGATGTTGGTTTGGCTTTCAAAACCCACGCCTCCGGAAAGGTTACCATTGGCTCCATTGGCTGTGGAAYCGTCGGCATTTCCGTCCAGTTTCCATAATCCGGCAAGGCCGKTYTCYGTTCCAGACAAAGTCTGRTTCATGGTTGAGTTAATTTCCTGGCTCGAACGGGCGGCACTCCAGATGCGGATTTCATCTACACGACCTTCATAAAATCCGGACACTCCGGCATTGTTTTCGGCTGCACCAATTACAAGGCCATAGCTGTTGTTGACGCCATCTGCACCAATGTTTAGCTGCCCATCCGAATCCTGACCCGAGCCAGCCGACCAGCCCGAAGTGTTCCCGTTTAAATACCCCGTCACTTGTGCTGTGGTGCCGGTGGTATCATAGACCATTGCTACATGATGCCAGCCTATGGTTGCTGCACTTAAATCCAGAACACTGGTTGCAATGGCATCATCAGTGGAACCACCTGAATTGGCCGATACTGTAAGATTACCCGCTGTATCAAGGCTGATAGACCAGCCTTCACTTGCCGTCAGATCTGAATTGCCTTTTGCCATTATAAATTCGGACGTAGCCGGTGCGGTACCATCCCAGAAGAACCAGGCTTCAGCCGTAAAATCTCCGGTTCCAGGTTCCAGTTTACTATCGTCCGCGATCACAACCACGTCATCCACGCCATCCAGCACAAGTACACTCTGGTTTGTCAGGGTTGGCGCGTCGCTATTGCCATTAATCGTAATATCTACAGTTACCGAAGTACCGTCTTCTGTAAGCACATTGAACGAGTCTGTTTCAGTTTGGCCCGCATTCAGGCCCTGCACCGTTGCATTGCTGTTATTCAGAACGTATGCCCACTCACCTGCAGCATTAATTGTATATGAACCAAAACCTTTATTGCTTGCAGTAGAAGACGATACCACCTGCCAGACATCGTCAGTATTATCGACATCTGTGTGATTAAGATCGCCGGTTACCGCAACATTGCTGTCGTCGGTGACAACATTGGAGGATGCTCCATTAATGCTAATCTGATCAAACAGGGTTATGGAGCTTGCAACGGCTGCATTGGCAATAGAAGTGAATGTCAGCGTATAATCACCATCGGTAACGAGTTCAAAACTCAGGGACATTGACCGAAATTCAATAAAATTATCGGTGGTAATTGTTTGCGACAGATTACCCACATCAACACGGAAAGTGGCCAATCGTTGGGCATGCTGCTGAGCCAACTGGAACTCCAGCGTGTAATTTCCCGCAGTTCCGGTAAATGTTTGGCTTATCGCGCCGGAATTACCTTCATATTGCAGAAATGCAATTTGATCGCCTTCGGGAACGCCCGTGTGATTTTCATTAAATACCGAGCGATTATCAGCAACTCCGCTAAAACCGGTAAAATTCCAGGCACTTCCAGCGGGATTATATTGATGGCCTGATGTTGCACCAATATCAGGAGTTTCAAATCCCGCATCAAGTAGCCCGATTGCACTTGCCTGAACAACCGCCGGATCATTGGTGCCTGAAATTTCAACAATTGTTGTGCCTGTCACACCAAGTGCGCCGCCTGTACCCTGACCACCCGTCGTATTGCCGTCGTTGAAGTTCCAGGAAACAGTCACCGTAGCTGGCGGTGCACTAGACGTATTCTCATAGGTGATGAGCCGTATAGCTTCATTCACAGCTGACTGTGTCGCAGCACCGTTGAACGTCAGCACGAGCATCCCACCAGAATTACTGGTTACAGTCCCAATTCCGGTACCGGATAGAGTTAAAGCACCACCTTCAACCATTGAAGAAAGGTTGCCGGTAGACCCAAATACATCATCCGTGTTTGCACCTGTACTACGGGTCAGGGTTAAAGTGGCACCGGAGAAATTGTCTGATCCAGAGAGTTCTACATCAATTGCTGCAACGTCATCATCAAGCACAACGGGAGAGCCGTTTTCAATAAAGGCGACGGTACCGCCAAGCTCATTTGAGCTATCAAATGTATTATCGATACTGCCATCTGCATTCAATCTCACAACAGTGAAGTCATTGGCACCATTTCCTACAACCAGAAGGATTTTTCCGTCAGCTTGAACAGTCACATTTGAGCTGCTTTCAAATCCACCAAAATCCAGAGTGACGATGCCGTTGTTGCCAAATGATGTATCCAGCACTCCGCCAAACGTATACCGAAGCAAAGAGGCGTCATTATCGGTCCCATTAGAGGTGGTTACAGAGATCAAAATACCGTCATCATGAACAGTGACACTTCTGGAATCGCTATTTCCGGACCCCAGACTAACGTTAACAAAGCCGGACCCGTCTGAACCAAAACCTGTATCGATTTCCCCGTCAGCAGTAAAACGCGCAAATATAAGATCTTCACCGCCTGGGCGTGTTTCAAATCCGGCTACAATTATCTTGTCATCTGATTGTACCGCCAGAGTATTTCCCCGGCCTTCGCCATTGGGCAAGTCGGCCAGAATTATACCATCCCCACCGGCAAAAGTGGTATCGGCAGTGCCGTCAGCATTGTAACGGACCAACAGAAAATCACCGTTCTGATCACCGGATACCAGAATTTTGCCATTATCCTGCAAAACCATACTGCGTCCGACCTGATTTTGACCGGCACCGAAATCAGTTGTAACGATACCGTTGCCATCAAAGTCAGTGTCCGGAGATCCATCTGAATTGAACCGCATGAGCAATAAATTGCCGTTGGTGCTCCCTCCGTTGACATGACCAGCTATCAGTATTTTACCGTCAGATTGAACAACCACAGTTTCCGAGCTTAAATGCCGTCCCGAGATTCCTGCGCTCACTATTCCGTTTGAGCCAAAACCGGTATCAAGACTTCCATCGGCATTGTATCGAATAAGGAAATTGGTGAAATTCCCGGGCAAATAGGATCCCGTCACCAGGATTTTACCGTCATTTTGTATAGTGACGGCTCTACCATTGTCGTGATTACCAACATCTGTTGTTACACGCCCGTCGGTATTAAAAGTCGTATCAAGACTACCATTCGGATTGTACCGCACCAGTGCAACGTCTCGATTATTATTGGTCGATGCGTTAATACTGCTCGATCCAACAACAACGATCTTGCCATCTGCCTGAACAACAGCTCTGACGCCGTTTTCAGCGGCGCCAAAATCAGTGATCACAGTACCATCACCCGCCACACCATATGTAGGCGCATTATTGACGGCCGAAACTGTCACACTGAGTGTTTCGGCACCGCTTGTCGCAACGCTTGCTGACCCATCCTGTGATGTCGCTGTAACCGACAAATCAAAACTGCCTGCAAAATTGGTTACTGGCTTGATAGCAAGACCAACAAGCTGCCCAGGTGTCAGCGTAATACTGCCATTGACTATCGAGAGAGTATCTCCATCAGTATTGGACAGTGTTGCACCCGTCGGGATATTGGAGATGGTGTATGCGGTAATAGTCTCGTTTGCATCGGTGAGAGCAGCCGAAATTGTCAACGATATGGCGGTATCTTCAGCACCCAAAGCAGCTGTCACTGTTAATGTTGGTGCATCTGAAACCGCTGCAACTTCGATCGACACAGTAGCCGGGCTCGCATCTTCCAGACCATCAGCCCCAATTGCTGCATATGTAAATGTCGGTGTCCCGCTGTAGTTTGGATCTGGAACGAAATATACATTTGCATTGAGCCCGTTGGCCGTAACCAGACCATTGGCTGAAATCTGGTTGGTCAATCCGCTATCCGAATAGAGCGCTCCATCTCCCGGCAATGTTATAATTTTGAAGTTCGCAACGGTCCCATCCGCATCCTTGCCCGCAAGAATAATTGTAATTGAACTGGCGTCTTCCAGGCCGGTTGCTGTCACATCACTGGTTTCTGCTGTGTCAT
>JAESRR010000234.1 GCA_016764535.1 Cohaesibacteraceae bacterium
GCAATTTAATGTACCCAACAGAATTGAGAGAGCACCCGCTGTCACGACAATATTGACGCCAGAAGGCTATGACAGCGAAAAATTACGCGGGCATCTTCGATCCAGCCTGTCGGTTTCTGTTGGTGGAGGTCTTGGCAAATTATTTGGTAAAGCCTTTAGAATTGGCCACATGGGCGACATGAATGAACCTATGATTCTTGGATGTCTCTCCAGCGTTGAGATGGCGCTGAATGAATGCGGCCTGGCACATGGTAAGGGCGGGGTTACTGCTGCAATTGAAAGTTTTTATCAAAGCCGAAACAAGGTGATTTGAATGATCGGCTCCGATGCAACCTTATGCATCGGAATCGGCTGCAACTTCCGACAATTGAACGCGCACTTCATCAATAAACTGGCTTGCCAGCAGTGAAAGTGGAATATCCTTGCGTGTCAGTGCAGCAGCAACAATATTTGTTTTAGGTTCAAATGGCCGCGTCACAACATCCAGAGACTTGGCAAAATGTGCTGAAAACGGGTCAACAATAGCCACGCCAATTCCAGCATTGGCCAAAATACAAGCTGTGTGACAATATCGAACCTCAACTTTGGAACGCATGGGTATTCCAGCGGTGCCAAATGCAGATCTAACACTTGCGCCAAGTGTTGATTCAAGACCAATTAGTGAATATTCGGCAACTTTTTCAGGTGTAACTACATCTTCATTTTCCAGGGGATGCCCCGCTTGCATAACGCAAACCAGCGCACTTTCGTAGAGCCGTGTGACAGTTAGTTCCGGATGCTGACGAATTCCGAGTAGAAATCCAATCTCGGCTGTGCCCATTTCTACGGCCTGCACAACAGTATCCAGCCTTCGTATATCAAACCGGACTGTAACGTTTTCTCGTTCGTCGAGAAAATTGCGCAAGGCATATGGCAGAGCCGTGTGCCCAAGGGGCGGCGTTGCTACCAGGCGTAACCGACCTGATTTTGCAGCTCGCAGGTTCCGAACTTCATTTTCTATACCGCGAAGTGCTGAAAATATCGGCTCAATTTCCCGGAGTAGTAACCTTGCTTCTTCAGTTGGCCTTAGCTGTCTGCTGGTCCTCTCAAACAACATAAATCCAAGTTGAGACTCCAGTGCACGAATACCATTGGAAACTGCAGGTTGGGAAATTCCAAGGTCTTCGGCGGCACCAACGGTTGTTTGGCAGCGCATAACCGCACCAAAAATCTCAAGAAGGCGCAAACTTAAATCATTTCTGCGATCAATTTTCACTGTTTACTCCCAATAACAGGAGCCAGTGAACAGCCGCTGCCTATCTTAGTAATACATCGCCAAGCGCTCTTGCTGTTGCCGCCTGCACTGGATCAATAACATTAATTCCCAGCGCCGCTGCAAGTTTTTTACGATGCCGTGCCATGCCGGCGCAACCAAGGATCAATGCTCCCGCTCCATCTTTGTCTCGCAGAGCGCGCCCGGTTTCAAGAATTATTTCAAACGCTTCAGGTCTTTCGGCCTCGGCAACACTCAAATCGAGCGGTCGTTCTGCTGCCAGCCTGTCAATTGTACCCATGGTCCGGAGATATTTCATGTGCCGCTGAATTGACTTGTTAGACAATGCAATGACACCGAAAAGATCACCAACGGCCATGGCAGTAAGTACAGCACATTGTTGAATGCCAAAGACCGGCACGCTTGCAGCTTCCTGACAAACCGCCAATCCTGGATCGGAATAGCATGCAATTACAAAGGCTGATGCATCGGTTCGTGCGCGTACAATATTGCGCAAGGGAAGTGTAATTTCCTCGATGTCTGATTGTGTTTCGATACCAAATGGACCGGATTCAAGTGTAATGCACTCTATATCCGGGCCGCCGGTAACGCGTAGCTCTTCTACCGCTTCATCCATCCCTTTTGTAACGTCGGTGTTGGAGTTGGGATTGATGACAATTATTGGACCGGGATTTTTCATGTTTTTGATGCCGGGGAAAATAAATCGGCACCGAAATTGGTGTTTGGGTCCAGTTCCGGGGGAAGATTTGCGCTATAGCCCGTATTATCAAATGGTTTGCGTTTCAAAAACTCGCCTTGTCCTCTGGAGGCTTTCAATTCTCCATTGTCGACGATGAACTTGCCCCGGTTGATCGTTGTAATGGGCCAGCCTTTGATGTTCATGCCTTCAAAAGGCGTATAATCCATATTGTCATGCATCAAACTTTGCGTGATCCGCGTTTCCTTGTCCGGGTCCCATATAGCGATGTCAGCATCCGAACCTATCGCAATGGTTCCCTTGCGAGGGTGCAATCCGAACATTTTGGCGGCATTGGTTGAAGTCAATGCAACGAATTTGTTTAAGCTTATTCTTCCTTTGCATACGCCTTCTGAAAACAGGATTGGCGCACGCATTTCAATTCCGGGCATTCCGTTCGCCACTTGATTGAAGGCCGGATTTGCTCCGTTCATCAACTTTCCTGTCGCATCAAACCGATAGGGCGCATGATCGCTGGACCACAGCTGAAATGTTCCCGCCTGAAGATGCCGCCAAAGAGCCTTTTGTGTGGCTTCATCGCGTAACGGCGGTGAACAACAATATTTTATGCCGTGAGGATCTGGTCGATCCAGATCGTTTGCAGTCAGGGTAAGATATTGCGGGCAGGTCTCGCCAAAGATTTTGTGTCCATTTAACCGCGCACTGGCGACAAGATTAGCTCCGGCATCTGTAGAAACGTGAACAAATAAAAGAGGTGCGTCAACATATGAAGCAAGGGCGATGCCTCGATTGATTGCTTCGACTTCAGCCGCTGCCGGGTGGCTGGGTGCATGGAACTTTGCAGCGGTGTGTCCGCGTGCGATAAGCCGATTAACCATCCATTTGATCATGGCGTTATTTTCGGCATGCACCATCGTCAGGGCACCATGTTCTTTTGCAGTCACCAGTATATCCAGCATCTGTTCATCCTGAACAATCATCTTGTCATAGGTCATAAAGACCTTGAAGGATGTGATGCCTTGCGAAAATGCTTCGGGGAGTTCTTCTTTCAGAACTTTTTCTGTCGGGTCGGAGATAATGAGGTGATACGAATAATCAATAACGGATTTGGGACCAGCACGATCGTGATAAATCCGCATAACATCACTTACGGACATGCCACGGTGCTGGGCGGCAAAGGGTATGATGGTGGTGTTGCCACCAAATGCTGCCGAGACGCTTCCTGAGTAATAATCATCCGAAGTCATCGCCCCGGTGGCAGATTCTTGCTCAATATGCGCATGGCTTTCAATACCGCCAGGCAGGACAAGTTTGCCTGTGGCATCAATCGTTTCCCTGCCGCCGGCAAGGTTATTGGCAAGGACTTCAATTTTGCCGTTATTTATGCCGATATCAGCTTTGAAAGTGTCCGAGGCGGTGGCTATAGTGCCGCCCCGGATAACCATGTCATATTGAGCCATCTGGATGTCCTAGACAGATTTAATTGCGCCGCCATCACAACGGATGACACTACCGGTGACATAGCTTGCACGACTGGACAAAAGAAAAGCTGCCACGTCTGCAAATTCGCTCACATCGCCATAACGTTTGGCAGGAATGGTGCCCCGGGAATTCTTCCGGACCTCGTCAATCGATTTCCCGGTTCTTTTGGCGACATTTCCGTCAAGCTGATCAACGCGCGCTGTATGAATACGTCCGGGCAACAGCATATTTACTGTGATCCCGTGTTCTGCAACTTCATTTGAAAGGGACTTTGACCATCCGACGAGAGCAGATCGTAATGTATTAGACATTGCAAGATTTGGTATGGGTTGCAAAACACCGGAAGACGCCAGCGTCAGAACCCGGCCCCATCCTGCATCCTGCATGTCTGGAAGACATAGTTTTGTCATTTCGATGACCCGAAGGACCATCGCATCGAACTGATTGGACCAGCTATCTGAATCCGGAGTAGATGTAGATCCGGGAGGAGGGCCGCCTGTGTTGTTAACGAGGATGTCGATCCGGCCAAGTTCCTTTTTCGCCCGATCAAAGAGAGTTTGGGCAATTTGCCGATCGGATAAATCTGCAACGCAGAATGTTGCCTTTCCAGGGCCCATCTCAGTCAGGCGTTCGGCTTCAGTTTTAAGTTTGTCCGCCGAGCGGCCGCAAATAACAACGCGTACGCCTTCCCGGACAAGAGCTTCTGCGACGCCAAGGCCAAGTCCTTGGCTCGATGCGAGTACAAGTGCGCCTTTACCCGATATTTCAAGATCCATTTTGCATCTCCGATAGTTTATTTGTTTGTCTTGCGATCAGTCGATCGAGTTCAATGTGATCGGCCGGTGTGAGGCTGGGGCCGGGAGCACGGGTTTTTGCACTGGAAATAATTCCTCTGCGCCGTAGCACTTCCTTGCGAATTGCAAGTCCAAACCCTGGTTGTTGTTCATGCCGTACAAGGGGCAGATAGGCTTCAAACAAATCGTCTGCGCCGTCCAAATCGCCATCTTTGAATTTCTGCACGACTTCCACAAGCATCTCGGGATAGGCAAAACCCGTCATCGCACCATCAGCCCCGCGAGCCAGTTCCTGCGGCAGATACAGGCCGCCATTGCCGCAAAGGATAGATATACGCCGTGCACCTGACGCTTCACTGCGTTGTCTGAGGCTTGTTAACTTATTGAGCCCTGGCCAGTCTTCATGCTTCAGCATAACGATTTGTTCGAAATCCCTGACAAGGCGCAAAAGTAGATCAACGGATATCGATACGCCGGTGGCAAGAGGAAAATCCTGATAACAAACAGGAATATCCGGGCCCAGTGTTTCGCAAACCTGTTTGAAATACTTGTAAATTTTCTCTTCGGTATTCAGTCCACTCATGGGAGCAACCATGACACCGGCTGCCCCATTGTCGCGGGCTGACCGCGCTAGTTGATGCATATTGTCAAGACCGGGACCCGAAACGCCCACAACAACCGGAATTTGGCCGTCAATTCGATTCAAAACGTGTTTGAGGAATGTTACGGATTCGGTTGCAGCAAGTTTTGGGGCCTCTCCCATCATTCCAAGAATTGTTATGCCACTGACATTTTTCTCGAGGTAAAAATCGACAAGTCGATCTGTGCTTGCAAGGTCAAGGCACCCGTCATCTGAAAAAGGGGTTGCTGAAATGATGTACACGCCGCAGGCGCTTTCATTAAGTTTATTATTCAAGCCTTTTCTCCCGGGCAAGTCCGTTTCGGGCATTGCCTGTTCGCCAGTTTTACAATGCAATATATTTACTTTGGTATCCAGACTGCAAATGTCAGGATTAACCATCATGAAGAGTGGGATGTATTGAAAGTATTGTGCAGTCCAGACGTCGATAGGTCTTTGCACATAAACACTAATTGCAATTGAGGTTCAATCGTCGAAGCTATTAAAAACAGGCTTTATATATATCTCTCGATTATACACCAACAGGTTGCGTGATTTTGAAATTGTTTGACGGATATCGATATTAGCACAACTGAATTGATCTATAATATAGCATCTATTGGTGGATTTTCAATAAACACTATTGTATAAGTTGATATGCGGGATGGATTGTAAACATTTATAGTGATGTCATATTTCAAATAAAAGGGCGATCGTTCGAGCAAATAAAAACGACCTGGATTTTCTAACCCGGCGAGATATTGGCAGAGCGGACACAACCAGCGAGCAAATTGCGAACTTTTCATTGATGCGCGTGAACGAATTGAGGCGGTTGATGAAACGGGATAAATTTACGTGTTTCACATCCCTGGATCGCGGCCTTGCAAGATTGAATGCGACATCCGGATCAGAAACACAGGAGCATTCTGACGTGTTGCAGACCTGGTTGGTTGGGGGTAATTTGCATTGTTTCAATCTGTCCAGCCATGAGAAAGTCAGAGTTGAAGATTTAGATCGCCCGGAACGCGATGCAGTCAAACAACTCTCAGATTGTATCATCACACGCTGCGATTTGCGATAATTCCCAAGGCTCCGGGATATGACCCAATCATCGAGAGGTTTCATTTGGATGATTCGGTTGATATTATCAATATCGACATAAAATCAATTAGTTAATCTTTATGTATGTGTTACAAAACTGATTTTTAGGAGGTTACGTCATTAATGCTGGATTTCATTCTTCATCCAAACAACCTGGTTTTTTCAGGTGCTCTTGTTTTTGTTTTATTTATAGGCTTGGCAGAGGTTCTGGGTGCTGGAGGATTATTTTCAGAAAGTGATGTGGATGTCGATATGGATGTCGATGTTGACCTGGATCTGGATCTTGTTTCAGTAGCGGCCGGAGACACAGCAGGTTCAGAAGGCTTTTCGTTTTCTCCCTTTTCCTGGCTTAATGTTGGGCGATTACCACTTCTAATATTTCTTGTTGTTGCGCTTTCAAGTTTTGGGATTGTCGGACTTGTTGGTCAA
>JAESRR010000106.1 GCA_016764535.1 Cohaesibacteraceae bacterium
ATCTTATTTCTTCAACAGAAGCAGACAATTCCTCAGCAGCTGCTGCAACTGTTTCAACATTTGAAGACGCTATTTGCGAAGCGGAAGTCGCACTTGATGCCTGAATCGAGCTTTCCTCCGCAACACCAGTCAAATTTTCTGCGGTTACCCTCATCCCATCCATGTTTTCGGATACCGAAGCCAGTAACTCACGCGCATCGGTGCGAAACTCGCTAATCAAAACGTCGACATTTTGCTGACGGGCGCGCCGTTTTTCGCGCTCGTCTGTTGCTTCTGTTTCGAGACCAATCTGTGCAATGGCGTTGTTTTTGAAAACTTCAAGCGCACGGCTCAAATCTCCAAGTTCATCCTCGCGGTCACCGAATTTTATTTCCAGATCCAGATCATTTTCAGCAACCCGTTTTACACCTTTGGTGAGTTCTCCCAACGGGGATAATCGTCGGCGCATAAACCAGGCTGTGCCCCCACCAATAAGCAGAAGGCTGGCGAGGCCGACGAGAATAAGAGCGTTACGCAAATAAACTGCTGGAGCGAGCAATTCTGTATAATTCAGCTCCACCAACAAAGCCCAGTTGCGTCCAAAGAACACCATTGGCTCTACATGTGCACGAAACCTGGAGCCGTCATTCATGTTGACGTCCCCTATGGTAATCCTGGAGCTCATCAGTGCAGGAGACAAAAGCCCGGCCTTTTCACCTGTTTGCTCCACCATCAAACCCTGATCAAACTGAATCGCATTGAAATCCGAATTTACAAGAACCACTTTACCCGTTTGACCCAGACCGCGTTTGCTGGAAGTTATCGACAACATTTTTGTTGTATCGATCTCAAGCGCCACGAATGCGATGACTGCATTCCATTTGATTATCGGTGCAAGAAAATAGCCCGCCAGCTGACCGGACATTCCTGGTTGCGAAGAAAAACCGGTAAAGACCACTTCATCCGTGGCAAATTTTTNTTTCGCCTTCAAGCGTTCAATCATTGGCGTCATTCCCGAAATCAATGATGAAGGCATTGCTGAAGAATCATCATGCTGTTTGGAGAATGCCGGGCCTTTTTTATAGGAATAGAATACTTTACCGGAGGAATTAAAGATCAGAACRTCGCGAAATGGWCCTTGTTTCAAAAGATCACCAAACATCGGCTGAAATCGTTTATGTGCAACAGCATAAGGACTGCTATCACCCTCCGGTCCAATCAGTTTTTCCCTTTCTGATACCGGATGCGGGTTGTTCGTCACAAATATCCTGTGAATGACAGAAGGCCCACTCTCCTTCAGGCCTTTAAATCGCATTCCAAGATCTACCGCAGCTCCGCCAACATCTGGATTAGTCGCAAAAACCCCGGCTGCCCGCGGAATTGTGCCTGCATAGGTTTCAAGCACGCGTGCGCGACCCACCGCTGCATTTTCCAGGCTTTTTTCGGTCAATTCAACGGCAACATTTCCACTCACAAAGGATGCCGCTGAAATCAACAGTCCTGCCAGCAATGTCATCGTCACAATGGACATCAGCGGGATGCGCGTTACCAGGCGTTTGGGAAGGCTGAGTGGCATAACATACTCTCCGGATCTACAAGAATTGTTGAAAGCAACATGCCTTGTTAAGATTGACGAGTAGTAAACCGATTGGTCTAATATTGATTAATTGTTGAACCATAGTGGAATTGGTCGAGAAACGCCCTGGTTCGGCGAAGCCTAAATTTGCATTTCAATCGAGTGTTTAGACCGTCGTTGTCTTTTTTCTGAATAATCCAGACTACAAATTCCAGCAGCTATTTTCCCCAAACAGCAATTCTGATCAATGATCTGATGCTTGCAAGAACTTTTCTCCAAGGCCGGTTTCAAAAGAGAGCCCCTGTTGTGTAATGGCGATTGCTCCGCCATCCATTTCAATTACCAGTCCTTTTCGCTGAAGGGCGGACCAGACATTCCCATTATCAAAGCCGGTAAAATCTGCAACAGAAACGACAAATTTTCCTACATGAACGTGATTTCCATGTGGCTGTGGCAACCGAAGCAAAGTGACACTGCCATCTTCATTGTTACCGACATCACCCTGGGCAATGACTACCTGTTGCGCAAGCGCCAGCGTTTTCGCCTGAAGTTTGTTAAGTTTAATTTTCTTATCCGTACTCATAACAATCCCGATCAGTTTTTGTTCATTTGGGAGGACGAAAAATCACCGAATTTTCCTCCCGTATCAACGAGTTTTACAAGTAATGAAGAGGGTTCCCAGCCCTTGCCACAAATATTGTACATTTTTTTCACTTCTTTAAGGATCGATTCAAGCCCAATTTGATCTGCTTCGAACATCGGGCCACCACGCCATGCCGGATACCCATAGCCATTTATCATCACCATATCGATATCTACAGAGCGAATTGCGATCTCTTCTTCCAGTATCCGCGCGCCTTCATTTGCCATTACAGCCAGTGCGCGCAACTGGATATCTGTATCATCAATGGACACAGGCGTTATCCCAAGCGTGCTTCTTTGTTTATCTACCAAAGCAGTTATTTGTGGATCGATATCACCYTTTCGATTTCCTGATGAATAGTCRTAAAAACCCTTGCCGGTTTTTTGGCCAAGYCTGCCCATTTCACAAAGCATGTCAGGCAAGGCAACATAACGCATACCCGACAAATAGGTTTCTTTACGGGCATCTCTCCAGGCTTTGGAAATATCCAGCCCGGACAAGTCATAAACAGCAAATGGGCCCATCGGGAAGCCATATGATCTCATGGCACGATCAATGTCCTGCGGATAAACAGAATCTTCAATCATGTATTCATATTGCTGGCGCAATCGTGACCAGATCCGGTTACCTATAAATCCATCGCAAACCCGCGCAAGAACCGCTGTCTTTTTTAGCCGTTTCCCAATAGCGAATGCGGATGCGACGACTTCCGGGGTGGTCTTTTCTGCCTGAACAATTTCAAGCAATTTCATAATGTTGGCCGGGGAAAAGAAATGAAGACCAATAACATCCTGCGGCCTTGTCGTACTTTGTGCGATTTCATCGATATCCAGATAAGATGTGTTGGTCGCAAAGATTGCGCCCTTTTTCAGGATTTTATCCAATGATGAAAGCAACTGCTTTTTCACACCCATATCTTCAAATACAACTTCAATCACACAATCCATGGTCGATAGCTCATCAAGTGAGGTGGACCAGGTAATGCCGCGCAAAAGACGATGTGACTCATCCTGGCTTAATTTTCCCCGTTTTACCGAAGCCTCGTAAATACCGGATACTTTTTGCTTCCCTCGCTCCAATGCATCTTCTGTCATTTCAAGCACGGTAACATTAAATCCAGCGTTTACAAACGCGACAGCAATACCGGAGCCCATTGTTCCCGAGCCAATTATTCCGATATTATCAACAGGCCTTGCCTGAACTTTCTCCAAACCTGGAATTTTGGAAATTACGCGTTGCCCAAAAAAGGCGTGGCGCAAAGCTGCTGATTGTGTTGAATCCAGACATTCAACAAATAATTCACGTTCTCGCTTCATGCCTTGTTCAAACGATAAGGAGGCCGAATTGAGGACAGATTCATATGCTTTCAAAGGAGACAACTGGCCCTTCGCCCGCCGGATTACCGCTGCCTCGAGTTTGTCCAGATCAACCGCGTCCATTGCAACCTTGCGAGCCGAAAGTGCCGTTGGAACCTGTTTCCCCAGGATATTTTGCTTTACATAATCTATGGTGCCAGACAGCAAGTCGTTAGAAATCACTGCATCGATCAAGCCTGTTTCCAACGCTTCCGATGTCTTGACACGACGGCAACTGGTAATCATATCTACAGCCAATTCGATACCTATCAATCTTGGCAAACGCTGTGTTCCACCAGCTCCGGGAATTAGGCCAAGATCCACTTCAGGCAGGCCAAATTGAGCTGATGACGTAGCCACACGATAGTGGCATCCAAGAGCTATTTCAAAACCACCACCAAGTGCGGTTCCATGCAAAGCAGCAATTAGTGGTTTTGAACATTCTTCCAGAACAAGTATGACTTCGGGAAGAAGAGGTTCCAGAGGGCCTTTGCCAAATTCCCGAATATCTGCCCCGGCAATAAATGTTTTGCCTTCACACCAGATAACTCCTGCTTCCAGCTCGCTGGTCGCGTTCAATGTGTTAATGGCATCAACAAGACCCAAACGAACA
The DNA here is from genome assembly GCA_016764535.1 of Cohaesibacteraceae bacterium. Classification (GTDB taxonomy): domain Bacteria; phylum Pseudomonadota; class Alphaproteobacteria; order Rhizobiales; family Cohaesibacteraceae; genus JAESRR01. The sequence goes on from JAESRR010000106.1 coordinate 4,167, forward strand.
GACTGCGAAATTGCATTAACCGGCGGATTGTTTATTCGAATTATTGCAATATTGTCCTGAATATCGATGGTCACGGGAGATGTTATTTCAGACACATTCGACTTTGACATGGATAATCCTCAACCTGCCGGCTTGGTGTAATACTTACGCATCGCGTAGATAAATCAATTGAGCGCGCTTCACCAGCATTTCTCTAAACCTGAACCCATGAGAAATAGTCATTACAACGCAATTCGGCTCCAGATGGAGCCGAAAATTAAATTATTATGACTGAATTTACATCATCCGATTGGCGATTGCGACAGCTTGTGTGCGTCGATAACAACTCAGTTTTTTCAATATCAGTGAAATATGATGTTTGACTGTGGCTTCGGTTAAACCAAGTTCATAGGCGATTTGTTTGTTAAGCAAACCATCACGCAAAAACCTCAGTATTGTCATCTGCTTGGGAGTCAAACAGGCGAGTTTTCCATATAACCGTGCCTGGGAGGCACTATATTCATCTATATTCTCAATTGGGTTATCGCTAATTCCAGAACGAATTCGAACAGCGGTCGCTCTTAGTGATGACATATCGTCTGTTTTTCGTATTGCCCAGTCAGCACCATTACCCAAAGCAAAAACTGCCAGCCCATCGTTTTCTTCATCACAAATAACCGCCACTCTGGCTTTGGAAAAAACCCGACGGATATCATTTAGACCCGCAGAACCACGCGTGCCGATAGAGGTTAAGCTAACGACGATCAACGTATCAGGCCGGTCGCATGCCGTTGAAACCATTGTCTCGATTGAGGACGCCTGCACTACATTTACTGAATTGTGGTCATAGCCAAGTAAATTTAGCAGCACTTCACAAAATACAGGATGCGGATCAGCCATTATTATGGTGTCGTAATGCACGACATCGGGAGCAACCGCATTGTACTGAACCAGCTCTGGACGAGGCATGTGGTGGCGCGCGTTGTCCATAATATCATCAAGTAACAGCATTTGATCTCTCCCGTCGATCGTTGTCAAATCAGCGCATCACAGACAAAAAAGATTTTTTAAACCATCCTGCAGCATCAGGTCCAAAAGGATAATATTTGTAGCACTTGCCTGTTGAGCATTGTGATTGTTGTATATATTTATCTCCCCTGTCAACGAACCTCTTGATTTTAAAAGGCTAATCTGCAACACTTTTTGCAACATGTTTTTTGCAAATTGCAAACTTTGCAAACTTTGACGAGGTGAAAAGCACTTGGCTGAAAAACTATTTGTTGGGCCAAGAGTCCGAAGCGTCCGGGAAGAACAGAATCTAACCCAGGCCAGCTTTGCTGAACAGATCGGCATATCAACGAGTTACCTAAACCAAATTGAAAATAACCAGCGGCCATTAACGACACAGGTCATGTTGGGTCTTGGTCGTGCATTCAATGTCAGCATCACCGAACTTGCCAGCAACGACACTGGCAGAGTTCTTGCTGATCTCAAAGAAGCGCTGGCTGAGCCGTTTTTTCGTGACACAACACCCGGACTACAGGAGCTAAAACTCGCCGCATCCAACTCCCCCTGGCTTACCGAGGCTTTTCTGGCGCTACATCAGTCTCATCGTAAAATGAATGAGCGACTGATGGTACTTGATGATGCCTTGTCAGCCCGCCCTTCGCACTCCGGCGAGAAATCCCTGCTGCCTTATGAGGAAGTTAGAGACTATTTTCACTATCATGACAATTACATAGACGAACTGGACAGAGCTGCAGAAACACTGGCTCTGCAACAACAAATGATTTTTGGAGACAGACGAAGTGCTTTTCAGGACTATCTTCACAAACGCCATAATGTGCGCGTGCATTATTCCACGCCTGCTGCAAACGATCACACTATGCGCCAATATGATCCGGATACAAAAATACTAACAGTCACTTCAACGCAGGACCCCGCAACAATTGCGTTTCTGCTTGCGCACCAGATTGCCATTCTTGAACATTCTGATCTGATCGATGCGCGAATAGCCAATGCAGGATTTCGTTCGGAAGCAGCTGAATCAATATGTCGCATCGGACTTGCCAATTATATCGCTGGCGCCCTGATGATGCCATACCACCAGTTTTTGGAAAAAGCCCGGGCAACCCGTCATGACATAGATCAGTTAAGGCATATATTCGGTGCATCGTTCGAACAAATTTCTCACCGATTGTCGATGATGCAGCGC
>JAESRR010000235.1 GCA_016764535.1 Cohaesibacteraceae bacterium
CTTTTCCAAAACAAAGTTCATAAGTAGCAAAAGCAAGATCCTTATTCCCCTTAGCAAGAGCAGCATGCCCCAGCATACAAATAATAATTGCGTCTTTTGGAAATTGAGCAACGCAGGATTCTGCAAGACTCAAAAGAAGTTCACTTTCACCAGCCTGATACAAGCAGTTGAGAAGTTTGCGCCAATAGATCACATTGGCTGGGTCTGATTGAACAAGAAACTGAAAACGTTGTACCGTATATTCATAATCCTGCGCGGTAACAGCGACATCTCCTGCCAGCATATTGATCGCAGGATTATCTGGGTTCTCATCCAGTACTGATTTTAATTGTGCGAGTGCGCGGGCTGGTTTTTCCTGAATTATCAAACTTTTTGCAAGAAGCAAGCGAACGTCGTTTTGGCGAATATTCTTCTTAAGTAACTTCTCACAAATATCCTGTGTTCGGGAGAATTTCCCCGAGTCCAGATATTGTTGCGCTTTGCTCAAACGTCGCAAAAATTCGTCTTCTGAAAACGACACAACAAATTTCCTTTCAAGAATCAAATGATGCGCCAGGAGTATCAGTGTCGGCTCCGGATAATTCAATCGTGTTTTCACCATTGCGACCATGCCGAACGGTCCGAATAACACTTTGTTAACCCTAAATTATACTTTTGTGGAGACATTGAGGGAGCCTCAGAATGAGGTGCGTATTAGTCATTAGTTCCCAGGAAGGAAACAAAATGAGTGGAGTAACTCTTTCCGCAGGCGTTCGTCAGAACCTGCTTTCACTTCAAAACACCGCCGATATGATGAGTAAGACCATGAACCGTCTTGCTACAGGTATGAAAGTCAACTCGGCTCTCGATAACCCAACCAACTTCTTCACATCTGCGGCTCTGGGTACACGCGCAAAAGATCTTGGCAATCTGCTCGATGGAATTTCCAACTCGATCAAAACCATCGAAGCCGCCGATAATGGTATTAAAGCCATCACGCGGCTTGTGGAAAGTGCCCAGTCAACAGCAAAACAGGCAATTCAGGCCAACACCGTTGGATCAAATGATCTGGAAGGTGGTGGTATTATCACACCATCCGTAACCGGTACGACGGCCAAGGATCAGGCTCTTAACCAGGTATTCAGTAATCTGGGCGCAGCCGATGCTGAAACAATTGTCATTAAGACCACAAAAGCCGGTGTTGATAATACATTCACCTATACAATCGGTACAGCCGCAACTGCAAAAATCTCTGACTTTGTTGCTGCAGTGAATGCTTCCGGTGTTGCATCGGCTCAGGTTACAGATAATGGCAAGTTGAAAATTTCAGCTGCATCTGATGAGCAAATTGCCATTACATTCTCATCCTCGGATGCGAGTACAACGTCTGCGACCAACACAGTCGATCTGGCAACCGCAATTGGCTTTACCTCAGCCACCGACACCGGCACTACAATCGCCATAACAGGTACTGACCAAACAGTTGGCGGTCTTGATACATCAACATTCACCAAGAATGCCGGTGCATCCCAGACAACCCAGACCGAATTAACGGCCCAGTACAACGAAATCCTCAGCCAGATCAACAAACTGTCTGCTGACTCGAGCTATAATGGTACAAACCTGATCAATAGCTCTTCTACGACACTGGAAGTTTCGTTCAATGAGTTTCGTGATTCAAATAAATCATCACTGACAATAGCCGGTAAAAACCTTACCGCTTCCGGTCTGTCACTGACAGATGCGGCAGATCTAAGCAACACCGATGCCAATAATCGACTGGATGAGTTGACCGCTGCGCTCACCACATTGCAAACAGCAGGATCGGCATTCGGCTCGCAACTGACGACTGTGCAAATACGAAAAGATTTCACCAAGGAATCGATTAACACGCTTCAGACAGGTGCCGACGGTCTGGTCCTTGCTGATACCAACGAAGAAGGTGCGAACCTCCTTGCTTTGCAGACCAGACAACAGCTATCTACCACCGCTTTGTCACTGGCTTCCCAGCAAGATCAGGCAGTACTACGTCTCTTCTAAACTAAAGCCTAGATTAGCAAACTCGAAACGGCGGGGAATTCCTCGCCGTTTTGTTGTTTTGGAAAGGACATCTCAACCTTTGTAAGGCATCTTGTATGAATGGTACTAAAAATCGAACTAAAGCCAGGTGAGCGCATTATATTGGGCTCCAGCGTTATTACGAACAGCGATCATAGAACTCGACTGTTCATCGAGGGCGACGCGCCTATCTTGCGGGAAAAAGATATTCTTACTGCAGAGACAGCTACGTCTCCAGCAAAAACCATCTATTTCACGGTACAATTGATGTATTTAAACAAAAACATCGAAGAACAACGTGAATTGTATTTCGAACTTGTCCACGATTTTCTTGGTGCAGCACCTAGCGCGCTCCGCATCATAGATGGTATTAATAGCAAGATCTTAACCGGTTCGCTTTATCATGCTCTAAAAGAAACCAAAAAACTTATTGAATACGAACAGGAGTTGATAGGAAATGCACAAACAGGCGGCGGCGACCTATCAAAAAACCTTACAGACAACAGTAAACCCGATTGAGCGCGAAGCGTTTCTCCTGGTTAAAGCCGCTTCACAAATACAGGCAGCAAAAGACTGTTGGCTTGATCGTGAGATCCTCGACACAGCGCTGATCTATAATAGACGCCTGTGGACTGTTTTTATATCCTCACTCCTGGAAGCAGATCATCCTCTGCCATTGCCAATTCGTCAGAATGTTGTGAATCTTGGGTATTTTGTGCTCAATCACACACTCAGTATTGAAGCAAAACCGGAAGTAGAACGGCTAAGTGTCCTTATTTCAATAAACAAAAACATCGCTGAAGGACTTCGCGCAACACCTTCATCAAATAAGTAAAAATTTCGATGGAATGGAGGCGCAGCATGGCGCCTTTTTTTATGTTTGCTGTGATTATGTTTTTATAGATAATTGGCCAAAGACAACTCATTAATACGCGCTGTAGCCAGAAAACTTGCTTGTAACCGCGTTTGCAAAGTTAGCAACGAAATAGCAACCTCCTCCAGAACCACGCCCTCAATTCCGTCACGAAGTCCTTCCAGCATTCCAGATGTTTGAGTATGCCTGATCTTTGCATTGTTAGCAGCTTTATGGGCGACCGAAAGTTCTGTCCGGATTGAATCAATATTTGGATCACCAATTTCTCTGAAAAGGCCCTCCCTCACCCGGTTCGCAAGCTCAAAATACCGGTCCTTTTCGTCGTCAGAATTGGTAAATGTCTGAATGGTCAAAGCACCAAACATCGCCAACTGTTTGCTAAACGGTTTCTCATTCGCTCTCACGCCATAATTCACATTTATGGAAGAATCCACCCGTCCCTGTGCCGTATTGCGAGAAGAAACAGTGGTTCCATTGTCCCCCGCATACCAGCTCACGGTATTTGCAGTTGTTCCATCAATTAAAGATGTCGCATTTGGATCTGCTCCACCAGTTACTCGCTTGGGCGCAGTACCATTAGCTGTCGTGAAAAAATCGGTCGCAGCTCGAACATTCGAAGCCGCAGGTAATTCCTGCTTGGTAAAGCTGCCAATTTCATCGATGAGTGCAGTGCGGAAATTATCAGCGGTTTGTGTTGGCGTTCCACCAATCGTGAATTTATATTTTCCTGGGGGACTGTTTGCAGTCGCTGACAACTGCGTTGTTGCTGTTGAGCCATCCGGGAGTTCAAATGCAACTGTAATACCTTCATTTGCTGTCGGCTGTCCGGTAAATGCGATTGAAAAAYCATCATAATCGCCAGCGGTACCATTTTGCGTCAACGTCGCATTCGACAAGCCCTCTGAAATTGATTTAATGCGCATTCCAAATTCATGCGATGGAGGATAACCCCGACTAATTGTAACTGTACTGGCCCCTGCAGCGGATGCGGTCAGCCGTCCCATACTGGTGGGTAGCGGTGCTGCGTTTACCGGTCCCAAATCGGCGACAAGTCGCTCATCAGTTACAGTCTTTAATCCAGCTTTACCATTCGCGCCAAGTATCATTTCGTCAAATGAAACAACAGGTTTGGTGTGCACAGATTGCCCGGAAAACATCTGTCTACCAGCAACATCCCCGTTGAGTAGACCAATCATTTCCTTCATCATCATTTCCGAGGAAACCTGCGCATGAACCTTGCCATTTTCCTGCAACAGAAAACTATTGGGCTCAATTTCACCCCGCCCTTCTATACCCATTTCACTAATGCGTTTAAGGTTGGTCTCCATTAAGTTAAGACGTACATCTACAACCTGAATCGAACTTTGATAGGAAGTTATTTGTGACAATTCCTGTCGGAAATTGATTACAATTCCGCGCTCCGAGCCAAGTTTGCCGTAGGTGGTTGCCTTTTTACCCGATGCCAATTGCAATTTAAGTTGTTCGATTTGACCGCGAATTTCTTTCAAATAGTCAAATTCCGAATTGTTCAGTTGACCAATTCCGGATATATTCATCGTTCAACTCCTAAAAGAAAATCTTGTTTTTGGTCAACTTGCATCAGGTCTCTATGCTCTCATGAGAGATGCGATCATTTCCTTAACCGCTGTTAGAATACGGGCATTAGCTGAATATGCTGTCTGTAGCCGAATCAGATTGGCCATCTCTTCATCAATACTGACTTTGGAGCTGGCTTCAAACCTGCCCCGCACACTGTTCACGGCAACCTGTTGGCCTTTGTCGAGGATCTGCGCGGTTTCAAAGCGAGAACCCTGATGTGATATAACACGCCGGGTCAAAGCTTCAATAGTGCCGGAAATCGGTGAGGCATCAGACCCAAGACCTGTCGAGGCAGAAAACGTAAATGATGTATCATTGAGAGCAGCGACAAGGGCCAATGGACGCGTATTATCTCCTGGCAAGGTAGTAGTTGGAGTGGTCTGGGATATCACCAAACGAGTATTGTCCGCCGAGAGTGTAGGGCTCACCCTTATGCGAGCAGCAAACCCGGTGCGCTGACGCAAACCATCAAAACTATCTGTATACGCAGCATTGTTTTTGCCTCCATCAACAAACAAGGCAATTTGGGACCGCCCGCCAGTGAGAGAGGTTTCGGTAATCGAGGCAGAGGCAGATGCAATTGTCACCAGATTTGCCGCACCATCATCAAGCACTCTTAAGTTTGTGGCGGATGGATTGGAAACTGTAAAGTTTCCACCAAGTGCCGTGCCGATTGCTGTCACGGCCCCTGCGAAACCGCCGGAAAAATCGATACCGACAACTGTGTCAGCAGGATTTGAAGTATCATTGTTTGCCAACGGCAAAAGCGTCGTATCATCAACCCGTATCAGGGTCATGGTCTTGGTGGTACCGCTTTCCGTATAATTGATCGTAACTGGATTACCGCTTTGAAGAGAAGCCAGATCGATATCAAAACCATTTTGCGCGCCAACAGTTACAGCCGTACCGTTTTCATCATAATTAGACAATGCCAGGGACATAATGTGAGCAAGTTCATCAAGTTGTTCCTGAGCTTCAACAAGTACAGTATCTCGCATTTCAATCAGCGACTTGATCTCACCCGATCGGAAAGCCTTATTGGCGATCAAATCAACTTTCAATCCAGATGGAGAACCCAGAGAAATCGTACCAAGATTACTTTTAGCCGGATCAGCATCCCACTTGCTTTGCGCACTCACATTTGAGGCTTCATTGAAATTAATCCTGGACGCCAGTCCATCAAACAGCGAATGACCGCTATTGGTAATAATTGTTACAGAATTATATTGCCCTGTGGATACTCTAATATCCATTTTATCAGCAATTACAGTAATATAACGATCCCGTGAATCCAGTAAAGCCGCTGGCTCATGCCCTTCCGCGGATCCGGATATAATCTCAACATTAAGACGTTCAATATTATCCAGAGCATTATTGACAGTTTCAATATCTTCAGCAATTCGAACTTCTGTTTCAGCACGTAATGACTGAATTGAATCACTCATTGAGTTCAATCTCTGAGCCAGAATTTCTGCCTTGCTTATCACTTTACCGCGAATATTGGCGTCGGCGGGGCTCGTGGTCAATTCTGTTAGTGCTGCATTGAATTCATTAAAAATTCCATCAAGCGAATTCGCACCACCGGGCTRACCATACAAAGAGTCAATGCGCTCCATGTATGATAAAGTAGTTCCAGTAAATCCCGAGCCGCTCAATTCCGACCAGTATTGCAACTGAATTGATTTATCCAAATGCCTTTGCACTCCTCCGAGGCGCACACCGATGGATCGATCTTCAATGTCGACAGAAATTCGATTAAGAGTTTTTCGGGTGTAACCAACAGTATCCGCATTGGCAATATTGCCCGCAATGAGATCCAGCTCGCTGCGGTTGGCTGTC
>JAESRR010000107.1 GCA_016764535.1 Cohaesibacteraceae bacterium
TAACGTTTTTCCCGACGATCAAATACAGCCAAAACCAGCGGATGCCCAGCCGATGCCGGACCCATGGCTTTCAACGGTAACCAAAAATGGCGGTGGTTCCGGTGATCTGAATCTTGAAGCAATGATCGCTTCGGAAATTTCACTAATTGATGTTTTGTCCGAACAAATAAACCTTGCTACAGCTGACCCCAAAACCAGACTTATAGCCCAACATCTCATAAATGACATCGACGCCCGGGGTTACATATCAACCGATCTTGAAGAACTGGCCGAGCGGTTTGGGACTGATTTTCGCTCGATCGAAGATTGTCTATTTCTTGTTCATCAGTGCGAACCTTCGGGGATCGGCGCCCGGGACCTTGAAGAATGTTTAACTATTCAATTAAAGGAACTGAACAGATTCGATCCTGCCATGGCAGCCCTGCTTCGGAATCTGGATCTTCTCGCCAAATTCGACCTTATGGCGCTTGAAGAGATATGCGGTGTAAATCGCGAAGATCTGGAAGATATGATWTTTGAAATCAGAGCCCTGAACCCCCGGCCCGGAAGTGCATATGGTGATTTTGTGATTCAGCCGATGATTCCGGATGTTTTTGTGCGTGCGACACCGGAAGGTGGATGGAATGTCGAATTAAATACCAACACGCTGCCCAGAGTGCTGGTTAATCAATCCTACTATTCCACAATTGCCGGCTCTGCAAATGGCGCGCAAGATAAAACCTATTTCAGTGATTGCATGCAGAATGCAAATTGGCTTGTAAAAAGTCTTGATCAGCGAGCTCGTACAATATTGAAGGTATCCAGTGAAATTGTTAAAATGCAGGATGCATTTTTTACTTACGGAATATCTCGTTTGCGACCTCTCAATTTGAAAACAATTGCCGATGCTATAGAAATGCATGAATCTACTGTCAGTAGAGTCACTTCTAACAAATATATGTCAACAAGTCGTGGAATATTTGAACTGAAATACYTCTTTAGCTCATCTATCAATGCCACAAAAGGTGGCGCCGAGCATTCATCTGAAGCGGTCAGGCACGAAATTCAGACACTGATTCATAACGAAGTTCCAGGAAAGATACTCTCGGACGATGCAATTGTGCGTATTTTAAAGACAACAGGTATCGACATTGCACGTAGAACTGTCGCAAAATACAGGGAGGGAATGGGGATCGGTTCTTCCGTTCAAAGACGGCGTGAAAAAAACGCTCCCCGATTGAGATGATCCAAAAGGATTATACGTCCCTACGACCTGTAGCCAAAAGCTGCAATGTAAAGCACCAGGTTCATTTGTTGATTGACAAATACGTTCACTCGCATTAAGTGTGCCCGCTTTCCACAGTACTGMACAGAAAMGCTGGCAGTTCTGGGKATATTRAGCGACACTGACCTTATTGAAGTGCTTTCATTCGAAAGTGCAGCCTGATTGGCTCCTTACTTTCAGGGGGTTCTATGACGCTTCGTATTTCTGGTAAGAATTTTGACGTAGGTAAATCTCTCCGCGATTACGCAGAAGGRCGCATTGGAGAATCTGTATTAAAATATTTTGACGGMGGMTTTTCCGGCCATGTGACTGTTGAAAAAGAAGGCTCGGGATTCCGGACAGATTGTTCAATTCATCTGGATACAGGAATTGTTCTACARGCSAGTGGTACGGCWAAAGAACCATACCCCAGCTTTGATCAAGCCGCRGAACGTATTGAAAAGAGACTACGTAGATAYAAACGCARGCTAAARAGCCATCGTGGRCCTTCTACACATGAAACATTTGCAATTGATCGKGTTCTKCAATCTCCCGAAGTWCATGATGAAGTRCCTGAAGATTTTATGCCTGCGGTAATAGCAGAGACGACGACGGCAATTCGCTCACATACTGTTGGCAGTGCTGTAATGGAACTCGATATGAGCGATGCTCCAGCAGTTGTCTTTCGTAATGCCAAAAGTGGCACCCTGAATGTTGTCTTTCGAAGACCGGACGGCCATGTAGGCTGGATTGATCCCGATTTGACAAACGCAAGTACATAGCACACAGCTGCGCGCAGCCGGTGGCTGAACGTTGAACAGACAAAGGCGAAGGTCAGTCAAATGATCTTCGCTTTACGTTAATATGTGGAGCGATATGCCTGGCCTGTGGCCGGGAATACGTATCGAGTGAAATAAATGGATCTTTGCGATCTTATCAATCAGGATTCTGTTATTGCCGGTCTAAGGTCCAGCAGCAAGAAGCAGGTAATCCAGGTACTTTCAGATCATGCTGCAAAAATAACCGGTTTATCAGATCGCCTGATTTTTGACACTTTGCTGCAACGCGAACGCCTCGGTTCCACAGGCGTTGGTCATGGCATCGCCATTCCTCACGGCAAATTTGAAAAACTGGATCAAATTGTCGGTTTGTTTGCCAAACTGGACAAACCAATAGATTTTGAGGCACAGGACAACGAGCCTGTTGATCTGATTTTCCTGTTGCTCGCACCTGAAGGTGCAGGGGCAGATCATTTAAAAGCCCTGTCACGGGTTGCCCGAACTCTGAGAGACCCTGTTATCGCCGAAAAAGTACGCGCTTCTTCGGATGGTATTGCCATCTATTCTATTCTGACCGAAGCAGCGACTTCAAACGCCGCATAATCTTCGCCAATACACCTGGAAACACAATTCAGATTGTGTTTCCAATAAATTCAATCCGTACTGGTAATGTTGATTTTCTTGATTATCCGATCCATCAGAGGTCGAACAAGGTCAATCGCCAATAGACCATCCTTAAGTTCTGCGCCAAGGATTTCAATTCCGTCAGCGAGAACAAAAGTCCTTTGAAATTGTCGTGCAGCTATTCCACGATGCAGATAATTGCGATCCGTATCGTCCACCTGGCGTCCACGTATGACAAGTTGGGTTTCTTCCAGCGTAACATCCAGCTGATCCCTCGTAAAACCTGCAACAGCCAATGTGATGCGCAAGACGTCCGATTGATTGTCATCTGACGAAAGCCGCTCAATATTGTATGGCGGGTATCCTTCGTTGGCTCCTTTTGAAATTCGATCGAGAACTCTCTCAATTTCATCAAAACCAAGCATAAACGGGCTGGAAAAACCAGATAATCGAGACATAACAAGTCCTTTCTGAAGCGACTTGAACACTTATCAGTAAACAATACAGGCCCTGAAGGCACCTGTGCTGTGAATATGGTCTTCCTTGTCTGTGTAATCAAGCACCCCGTTTTAAATACTGCAATGGATGCAGCAAAAACTAGAATGTTAAACCGGTACAAAAGACCGCCGTGAACTCCATAAGGACAAGTAGGCAACAACTAATATAGCGCAGCAGCAGACCATCTGATATTTTAGTTTTATCAAAATATGATTTGATTATCATCTTGAGCCTCGCGATCAATATCGAGGTGGACCATTGCGCCACCATATAGTATGTCAACTAAGGTTTACATAATCAGAGGGTCCTAAAAATGTCAACCATAGATGACAAAGTAACTTCTCTCACCAAATTGCTAAAGATTAAAACCGACTGGATCCGGCATCAATTGCTGGTCATGGATGATGGTAAATTGTTTCAACCATATTCGGACAGCGAATTGCATTTACTGGAGGTGCTACGAGGCGAACCAAAAACCATTTCGGACATTGCGCGCCTTTGGGGCGTCAGTCGGCAAGCGGTTCACAAGAACGTCAAAAGCCTGCGCCAAAAAGGTATTCTTGATATGGTTCCAGCGCCAGGTAGCAAACGGGACAAATTGGTAGTTTTTACCCTTGCGGGGCAAGAGGGAGTAGCAGAAATACACCGTCGCTTCAGAGCAATTGAAGAGAAAATTGCAATAAAAATTGGCGCGAAATCCCTTGGTGAACTTCGCGCCATTCTTGCTATGGATTGGGATGATTGAACCTAGTTTTCGATACGCTTTCCGGTTTGTCTGTCAAACAAGTGAAGTTTGTCGGAATCAGCCAGACCAACATCAAGTTTTGAACCCACTTCATAATTCGCTTTGCCTGACACCCTCACAATGATCGTTTGATCCGGTAGTCCACCAATCGCCCCATGGACATAACTTTCTGCACCAACCGGTTCAACTGCAATGACCTCAACTACCAGTTTCAATTGGCTTTTATTGACATTACCAATTTGCAAATCTTCCGGGCGCACCCCAATGGTCAATGCAGGTTCGTCTCTATCAACATCCAGTACGAGACCGGTTTCGCCCGTTTCCAGTTTATACGACCCCTCACCAATTTTGACATTGATAAGATTCATCGAAGGTGACCCAATGAAAGTCGCAACGAAGGTCGAGGCCGGTTTTTCATAAACCTCGATTGGTGCTCCCATCTGCTCGACCAGACCTGCATTGAGGACCACCAGCTGGTCAGCCAGTGTCATTGCCTCCAATTGATCATGCGTGACATAAACTGCCGTGGTTTTCAGTGAGCGTTGAAGTTTGCGTATCTCCATTCGCATCTGAACGCGAAGTTTTGCATCAAGGTTCGATAGCGGTTCATCAAACAAAAACACCTGGGGATGACGCACAATTGCTCGTCCCATCGCCACACGCTGGCGCTGTCCTCCGGACAATTGTTTTGGCTTGCTATCAAGATATTGTTCAATCTCAAGAATTGCCGCTGCCTCACGCACACGTGTATCAATTTCGTCTTTTGGCGTACCCCGGTTTTTTAACCCGTAAGCCAGGTTATTGTAGACAGTCATATGTGGGTAGAGAGCATAATTCTGGAAAACCATCGCAATATCGCGATCCGCAGGCTCCACATCATTAACCACTCGATCGCCGATGGAAATTTCGCCACCGGATACAGTTTCAAGCCCCGCAATCATACGCAACAGGGTCGATTTCCCACATCCCGATGGTCCAACAAGGACGAGCATATCTCCATCTTTAACGTCAATTGAAATGCCCCGGGCAGCTTCAAATCCATTTGGATAGACTTTTCGTACATCGGAAATTTTAATACCAGCCATGTCAGTCCTTACTTCTCACTCTCAACAAGACCCTTAACAAACCAGCGCTGGAATAAAAGAACAACCATCACAGGCGGGAGCATTGCAAGAATTGCCAACGCGAAAGCCTTGTTATATTCGGGGATTGCGCCACTATCGACCACATTGGTAATTTGTCGAATACCAATGACAATCGGGTACAACGCTTCTTCTGTTGTCATCAACAACGGCCACAAATACTGGTTCCAGCCAACGACAAACATAATAATAAAAATTGCTGCCATCATTGTTCTGGAAAGCGGCAACAATATATCGACGAAAAACCGATAAGGGCCAGCATTGTCCAGCCGGGCGGCCTCGAGCAATTCGTCAGGAACTGTTTTGAAAAATTGTCGAAAATAGAACGTTGCCGTCGCGCTCGCAATCAAAGGCAAAATCAATCCTGCATGGGTATTAAGCAGCCCCATACTGGCCACGACTTCGTATGAGGGGATGATCCTCACTTCAAGCGGCAACAACAACGTTGTGAAGATAATACCAAATGACAATGTCGCCAATGGAAAACGAAAATAGACGATCGCATAAGCAGCAAGCATGGATATGAATATCTTGCCCAGTGCGAATCCAAAGCCCAGTATGAACGAATTCTTCAACATATTCACACCGTTCACATTATCTGTGAACCCGGTTTTATCGAACAATACTGCCTTGTAGGTTTCGATAAAATTCCCACCCCATGTGAGTTGCAGACCCTGAGAATCAATTGTCTCGGGCGTGTGTGTTGACGACATAAAGGCAACAACAATTGGCATGATCAAAAACAGACAGCCAAATATCARAATGCCATGCTGAAYGATAACCGACTTGCGCATACCATTTCCCCTAATAGTGAACACGACGTTCGATGACGCGGAACTGAATAAATGTCAAAGCCATGACAAGTAACATGAGTATGACCGATTGCGCAGAGGACCCACCAAGATCCTGACCAAGGAAACCATCCTGAAATACCTTATATACAAGTGTATTGGTTGATCCGCCCGGGGCACCCCGTGTCGTTGTATCGATAATGCCAAAAGTTTCAAAAAAGGCATAAGTGATGTTGATGACCAGAAGGAAAAAACTGGTAGGTGCAAGGAGAGGGAATGTTATTGTCCAAAAACGTCGCCAACCACTCTTGCATTCAATGAGCGCAGCTTCCCTGACCGCCATGGAAATACCCTGAAGCCCTGCAAGAAAAAATATAAAATTCACCGATATTTGCTTCCAGACAGCCGCCGTCGTCACCCAGAAAACAGCGTCAAATCCCGAAATGCCAGGTTCGAAAGTCCAGCCAAGAGAT